>JAUHQH010000001.1 GCA_030408485.1 Candidatus Neptunichlamydia sp.
AGATGTGTATAAGAGACAGAACTATTCCTCCTCTTGCTATGGTACGGCTGATTAATTCCTCTAACGATCTAGAAGAATTAACGATGAACAATCAATAACCATAGGATTGAAGTATGTGTGCCATTACTGATAATAAAAGCAGTGTCAATGATTCTTATAACCAAGAAAACGAAGTCGTTGAACAAAAAAAAGACGTTACTGCTGAACCAGTTGTTGCGAAACCTGCTGTAGAGGAAAAAACTGAAACTGTAGCTGAAGAAATAGTTGAAAAAGCTGTAAAAGCTGCAGCTGTAGCTGAAAAAGAAATTGGAAAAACTAAAATCACTAAAGAAGCCGTTGAAGTTAAGCAAGCAGAAAAAGAAGCACCTGTTCAAAAGGTTGCTCTTCCTGCTGTTAACCTCAAGAAAATTACTCGCAAAGATGTTCAGAAAAAAGATGTAGCTCTTGTAAAAGCTCACATCCCATCAAGAATTAAAGATAAAAATATTAAGTGGGACCCAGCTCGCAATGTTGTTGTGATCGTAAAGTCTGGAAAAAACCGTGCTTACCAACTCGGACATGGAGCGGCACCTGCTCTTAAAGAAGGAAAGCTCAGCGATGTGATTGCATACCTTAACAAAATGTAATCTATTCTGATTCATCCCCTCATTTCAATAGGGGATGGATTTTGTTTCCACACCTATGATTTTTGGGAAATAAAGGCATATAAAGTGACACTCTCAATCCCCCCTAAAAGGGGATAAGCTTCTAAACAGTCCAAAGAAATGTGACCTGTCCCTTGCGCAAACCCTCAAAACAAGGTGACTTACTCCCATGGAAGTATTTAGACAACTTTAGCCCATGCCCAGGCGATTATTACTTTTCCCTAGCTGAGATAGGTAGATAGGTGGTATCTTTTGGAACCCCTATCTTTTTATCAAAAGCTAGCGGGAACGTATTTAGCGCCCTAACAACATCTCTATGACCTTCAAAACGACAATTTCTACATTTCCACTTCTCAAAAGAAAGTATGGAAAAGACAAGCTTTGAACTTCTGCATACTATGTCGGGACAGCTGGTGCAGTATCCTCGGAAACGATTATTCGATATATCATAGAATGCCAGGGTAAATAGGACACTTTCATCTCAATTCTATAAACGGGATGGGAATCCTCGCATATCTTTTTAATTTTTAGTTACTTTTGGACAGAGTTCTACGATAATCTAATGCAAAATTTGGAGGATCGATCACAAGAATTCTCTTAAGATTAAAGCTGATTGTATCCATTTCTAATCTCTATTTTCTAATTGCCTTAACTTATTTACTCTTAATATCCAAAAAAAAATTCAAAAACCCTTTTTAAAAAAATTTGCCGTTTGTACCATAAGTATGGTAGGTCGACTGATGTATTAAGTCAGTTTTGATTACTAAACATAAAACAAGAGAGTGTCAGCGAGATATAAATCTTATGGAAATCCAACTATGCCAATCACTTTTCTGGGGGTAAAAAGATGTCAGAACAACCTATTTTTAAACCATTTCCACTTTGGACAGGCTGTCATATACAAACTATTGCTGCATCTTTTCTATCACTTGGAAGTAATCCTTCATCTTTAAAACGATTTGTTTATCTTCCTGATAGCGATAAGCTTGTGATGGAAATTACAACGCCTAAAGGATGGAAAGATGATGATAAAACCGCAGTTCTCATTCATGGGTTATGTGGCTCTCACCGGTCTCCCTATATTGTTAGGATGGCACGGAAGCTTTTAAAAAGGGGAGCTCGGGTTGTTAGAGTGAATCTAAGAGGCTGTGGAAGCGGAAGAGGGCATGCAAAGAAGATGTATCATTCAGAGTCAAGTGAGGATGTTTGGCAAACTATCAAAGAGATCAAGCGGGATACACCTTATTCGCTGATTACTCTTATTGGTTACTCTTTAGGGGGAAATGTTGTTCTTAAAATGGGAGGAGAGAAAGGAAAAGAAGTAGAGCAGTTCATTGATAAGCTCATCTCCGTTAACCCTCCCATCCATGTTGAATCGACCATTGAGCACCTATCGAAAAACCACTTTTATGAACGTTACTTTATGACAGCGCTTCGGGAAGATGTAGCTTATCGTCATGAAAGTTTTCATGAGCTACCACCGATTCGCATTCCGCCTGACATGACACTTCTTGAGTTTAATGAATTTTATATTGCTCCGCAGTCGGGCTATGATAACGTACACGACTATTACAATGCCTGTAGTTCCTATCGTCTAGTCCATGACATATCGGTGTCTTGTTCCATTCTTTTTTCGCGAGATGATCCCATTGTTGATTGCAATTTACTCGATCAAAGCAACCTTCCGAAAAATGTCGATGTTGTCATCACCAAAAGTGGAGGGCATTTAGGTTACTTAGGAGTTCCAGGACAAAAGGGGGGATTTCACTGGATGGATTCTATCCTCCTCCAGTGGATTTTTGAGAAACGGGAATAGGTTTTAATTTCACATGCTCCGCTTATTCTGGCTTTATTTATTGACATTGGTATTAGTATTGGCTTTTATGAGTCTTTAACCAGTGAAGAATATCGGAAGATTCATACATCGCTTTTCCATTAATGACTAGACAAGGAACCTGTCTCTTTCCTCCAATTTGAACCAACTCTTGTCCTGATTGTCTATCTCTTCCAATATCTTTTATCGCGATTGTTTTCCGTCCTTTTTTAAGATACTTTGTTACCTTTGTGCAGTAAGGACAAGAATTGCGAACATAAAGAATAAGATGAGCTCGCTCAACACTGTGGTTTGGCATAGACTCTTCCTGTTGGTAGTCTTCTTTAGCACAAGCAATCATCCCACCATAAAGCGTGAGGAGAGGGGCTAAAGCCTTTGCATCCCCATCGATAATAATTTCATCATGATAAGGGGCTTCAAGAACTGTAGGATTCATATCCATCATCAAATACTCCTGAAAATTGACTAATTAGGAAAAAGGAATTTTAGGCCAAATTTATATATTACGGAAGAAGTTTGTTTTTGGAGCTTTGAATAAAACTCTCTAGACTTAGAGTCATTTTCCTCATCCAAATCAATTTCATGGAGATAGCCTCGTGCCTCAGCAAAAAAGAGGATCTCATGGGCTCGAACAGGAGAAAGGGGTTTTTCAAGCGAAACCTCATAAACATCGCCAAAAAGCATCCCAAATTTTGAAACCAAATCTCCTCTACAGACAAACCCTATGAAAGGAGGCTTATCTTCTAAAGCATTCCATTGATCAACAAGGTGATTAGGAACGCCAGGGAAATTAAAGGCATAAGAGGGTTCATGAGGCTCTTGACTCATCCAATCGGATTCATGGATTAATGTGTAAGCTGCAACAACTCCACCCAAACTGTGCCCAATCACTCTTGCAGCTCGGTTTTCTTTTCTTAACCATTCTTGAATGAGTTTTTGTCCCTTTTCAAAAAGAGTCCAGCCAGGCCCCTTTGGATCAAGATCACTAATAATCGAAGCTCGTCCTCCTTCTGTCATAAAAGAAAAATCTGTTCCCCGAAATAAGAGAATAGCAGGCCCTATTCCATCACTTCTCACCAACCCAAAAGCACGAACCTTGTTCCAAAGATCAAAAACACGATCAACAATATGGGTTGTCATCGTCATACATCCATCACTTTCCATGATCGGTAGGGGAATCGTATGTCCTTGCTTCAAGTTTCGATAAGCCATGACCTTGGCCATGACTTCACAGACAGCCCGTTCGCAAAGTTTGGGATTTTCAATATGTTCATAGATTTTCCGAAGGATTTCTCCAACTTGCTGAATGTCTTTCAAGTTAGGAGTGACTCTACAGATGATTCCTTTAGATCCATATTTTTCGCGATAACTCTTTCCAAAGCGATTGAATGACTCAGAGGGGTTTTCATAGACTTGAACATTTTTATCCTCTTTTAGCTCGTAGCAGCGCGAGGAATATTTAAATAACCAAGAAAGAAAGATTTCCCAGTATTTAAAACTCTGTGCAGAAAATGAAAAGTCATCGCTCATAAAAAGAAGACCCCTTATTCGCATATTAGTACTTTGTTCATTTAACTTCTAAACCTATCCGAAAGGGTAGTGTTCATACACATAAGGTTTAAGTGTCGCTCGGACCGAAAACCTCACTTTGAATTTCGGTATACATCAACCCGTCAGAGAGTGCATAATATAAAATATGTTACACCCTACTCTAAAAGAGATCCTCTCAGTTACTAAAGAAGCAAAGAACCTTCCTATGAGTCGGATGTCACTTGCTGAAATCCGAAATGGTCCTATGAAAATGAAACCCCTTGCTGGAGAGCCTAAAGCAATGGCTAAGGTGATGAATCATATCATCCGTACGAACAAGGGGGATCTTTTAATGCGTCTTTATTACCCCAAAGATAATAAACCTCTTCCAGTGGTCCTCTACTTTCATCCTGGAGGGTTTGTAAAGGGAGATATAGACTCTCACGACCCTGTTTGCCGTAGCATTGCAGCTGCGAGTGGTTGCTTAGTTGCCTCAATTAACTATCCTTTAGCCCCCGAAAATCCTTTCCCAAGAGCGATAACTGCAGTAAAAGAAGTTCTTCAATGGATCGCTACCCACTTAAAAGATCTGAACTCCGATGGAAGGATTGCTGTTGCTGGTGAAAATTCAGGAGGAAACCTTGCAGCAGCCCTGACTCAAGGAGTGCGCGAAAACATCCATCCGAAAATTTCTTTTCAAGTTTTGATCTATCCTCAAACCGATTTCACTTTCTCCTCACTCTCTCAGCAAGAATATAGCTCAGGTTATCTTCTCGAAAGGGATTCGATAGAGTGGTATAAAAAGCAATATATCCCAAAAGGTCAAGACCCGATGGATCCTCGTCTTTCTCCTCTTTATGCTCACGATTTTTCTGCACTTCCTTCAGCACTTATTATTACAGCTGAATATGATCCGATGCGTGATGAGGGAGAAACCTATGCACAAAAACTCAAAAGTGCCGGTGTTCCAACAGAACTGAAACGCTATAAAGGAATGGTTCATGGTTTTTTTCAAATGGAGGGGATTCTTGATGAAGCCGATCTTGCCATCAAACATGTCGGCGAAACTCTAAAAACCCACTTTTCACTAGGATAGACTCATGAAAAATGATGAAGTCACAGCAGGAAATTGCTCCATTGTGGGTATCGGTTATTTTATTGCCCGTCCTTATCTTTGGCTTGCTCCACTCTTTGCAGCCTTAATTTCTTTCTTTGTCCTTATTGCTGCCTTCTTTCTGACAGCCTATGCCAGCTGGCCTGAATCCACCTTAACTTGGTTTCACTATACCTGGGGGATTTTTAAATCACTCGGCTATGCATCTCTTACAATGATTGCACTATGGGTCTCAGTTTTTCCCATCATTTTAAACTATGCATTCGAGAATATGATTGGAAAGATTCTCCATGACAAACGGGTACCGATTAAAGGAGAAGGGACTGTTCAAGCAGTCACCTCAAGTATCCAAGTGATTTTCCGCACATTGGGCTGGCGCCTTTTTTGGCCTTTAGTGACGTTAATTTCTCTTTTCTTTTTTGGACCTTTAGCCATGATTCTGGCTCAAATTGGAATAGGGCATATTGCCATTATTGATGCGACAGATCTTTCTCTTACGATCCAAGGACTTCCCATTAAAAAACGGATTAGAGTGATTAAGTCGCGTTTCTTCCTTATCTTAACAGCCGGCTTTATTGCTGGAATTCTCAGTATGATCCTAACAACTACAATTATTGGTTGGATCTTTTGGCTTCCTGGCATTTATGCTGGCTGCACTCTTTGGACGATCAACTGGCCTAAAGAATAGTTTATTGAATAAGAAATGATCGATTATGCTGGCAGAAAGTGGGGGGGGCTGTCTCTTATAA
>JAUHQH010000002.1 GCA_030408485.1 Candidatus Neptunichlamydia sp.
GAGATGTGTATAAGAGACAGATAAAACACTAACCATAATGACTGTCTTAGCAAGTGTGTTGTAACAAAAAATCTGAGAGATCCTACAATGGTAGAAACAGCCTTAGAAGTCATAGATGCGAATTTAGCTGTAGAAGCAGTTAATCTTGGTAATGCTTATGATATCCACTCCACAAAGAAGTATCAAAAAATTAATGATGAAGTCCTTAGACTTCAAGATCAGCTTAAAAGCACTATTCTCCACCTAAAGACTGAACTTTCCAATATCAAAGCTAAAAATCCTGATTCTGAAAAATTTGACATCTCAGAGCATTGGGATACCATCCTTGATTTCCAAGAAATTCTTAACGAAATGCGTGAAAAGCTCGGCAAAGAGGCAAATCCCATGTTCGGAAAAAAAGAATTTAAGAAGTCAGAAAACGTTTCCAAGGCAGATCTTCAGAAGCTCATTGAGCAACTCGGAAATGCTGCGGATGATAATAAGCATCAAATCCACAACCAAACGAATCAACTCTTTACCCACGCAAACCTTGCTCTTGCGATGTTCGATGCTTTAAACAAAGTCTTAAGATCGGTCTTACAGTCACAAGAGAGACGTGCACAACAAGTAGGTAAGGCTTATTAAAATGTTATCTGCAAAAGAAAAGGCAAAAATCGAGCAAGCACTCACTCTATGGAATGTCTAGCATCCTTGAAAGGGCTAGTCCTCTGAATAAAAATTATTCAGGTGATGACCTCCGAATTTTGCGCTACTTTGCACAAACTCTCTACCAAAATGGTGATTACGAAGAAGTAAAAGGAACTTACCAGCAGCTTGCAGCCTTTGAGCCTTACTGCCCGAATGCTAGGAAGGAGTAGGAGCTTGTTTGTTGTAAATGGGAAAATGAAGAAGATCCTCTCTCCCACTTTCATGCTGCTGAATGTTACTACGCTCTTGAGCTCTTTCCTGAAAGTGAAAAAGAGCTAGATGCGTGCGAAGCACGTCTTAAAAAAGCGATCAAGATCTTTATCAGAAGATCAAAGGAGAAGGTCTTTTAAACTATGACTGAAACACAAATGAGAATCGAACGGATCAATCTACTTCCTTTAGACTCCATTGGCAAGAGTCAAACGAGTCTTAAGAAACAAAGTCGTGAGGAAGAGCAAACTACTCCTGTTTCTCGCAAAAAAAAGCGCAAAGATGAAACTGGGATCTTTCCTGATAAGAAGCGGTCCATGACTCTTCCTGAAAAAGCGACAGAAAATGTCGATTTTAACCGAAATATTTGGACAAGTTCTAAACCTCAGTCAACACAAACAGAGCCAGTGATTGGCACTAATCGCACATTACCCCCTCTAAAATTTGAACAAGTAGAACGAGATCCTCTTCTTCATGTTCCTAAAGTGGGTGGTTATTATATTGCTCAAATCATTGGGCAGGCCTACGAACTCCACCTTGTTGTTCAAGAAAAGCAGCTCGAAGTTTTTAAAGTTACCCACGCAGGAGTTCAAAAGCTGCGTGATGATCAAATTGATCTTGTGCGAGATCAAATCAAAAATCAACAAATCAAATCAAAATGGTCTTATTGGAGTAACGCTTTAGAGTGCTTTGGGATCGCTACAAATGCAACCATCGGAACAAGTGTCCTCTTATCAGGAAATGTTCCTTTAGGTGCTCAAATGCTTGCTGGAAGTGCGCTAGCTCTTGGTGGGAAACTTGCTCGAGACTTTACTGATCACCATTATAAAGGTGCAGCTCTTAGTCTTGCTGGAGCCCTGATTTCTGGTTATAACACCTTAGATGCAAGAATTTTAAATAACAGCTTGCCACAAAGGCTTGCGACATCTGTGACAACCTTCCAAGAAGGTTGGAAAGTGGGTCTGGACTACCAACAAAGTAAAACACAAGCTTCCTTTTTCACTAACAAAGCTAAACAAGTGACCAATGAATTCAAGCGAAAAATCGCTGAAAAGGAAATGGAACAAATCGTCGGTGGACTTGGAAAGAAAGACCAAACACAGCTGATTGCTGCAGCTGCTAAAGCTATTAGTATTGAAAGCCAAATCACAGGCGATATTGCCCGCGGCGGAAAAAATTAATTTATTGATCATATTATAGAGGAAAACGTTATGTCAGAAGGAACAAGAATTGAGAGATTATATTCAAGCTTGAGCGAAGTTGATAAGCAAATTCAAACAGATGCTGCAATTAAAACTGCTGAAAGAGAAAGTGAGCAAGCTCAGGTAAACGTTGCTCGTGGTCGTAAAACGTATGAAGGGACAACGATCAAAGCACGTAATCCTATCATTGTGACAATGATCATTATGTCTGTTGTCACCGATGCATTGAAAGATTCTGCAGACAAAACAAAAGAAATCACCAAATTAGAGAAGCGAATTTGGAAGCACTACAGTGACGGCCAATCTGCGAACTTTAAGCAGGGCGAGTCCTGTCAAAAAAAGATGATGTTTTTCAAAGTTGTTGGAACAGCTATAACTATGGTTGGAGGCTCTTTAGGAAAGGATGAAGTCTTATTTCAAGATAGAGGATTATTTACAGGACGAAACTATTTAAACTCAGCTAATCTAAAAGCTAGTGGCAATATGGTCCAATCTCTTGGAGATACCATTTTTCCTCAAGCGCAGCAGCAAATTCAAATCGAAGACGTTAAATTTCAATACAAAGTGGGTCACACCTCAAGCGATTATCAAAACCAGTCACAACAAGTCGCTTCGGATAATCAACAAGTAGATAGCGCAATAGAAAAAGGAATACAACTTAGCCGTTTAATGGTTCAGCTTATTACGGCTCAACCTGTCTAAGGTACAAACCTTCACAGATTTATTTGTTACAGACCATAGTCCCGATTGTAGGAATAAAATTGGGACTTTTTTTCTTCCTTCATTTGCCAGTAACAAAATATGTGCCCTTCTTAATGACCCTTACTCCTAATTTCTCCTTTTTTATAATAGTTTCAAGATGAGTAATTTGCTTCTGAGAAAGCTTAAGCAAGGTATTTCTTTTTAATGGTTTCTTTCCTGCTTAAAAAAAAACCATTAAACATCAAACCTCTATCAATTGTAAAAATTTTAATGATTAGGCACTAGACACCCCTTATTTGATAATATATAATGAGGGAGTAGACCCGGATAAACAATGGAGAAGGTGATGGAAGATGAATTTGACAGGATTATGGAATTTTTCAACCTCAGTGCTGAAGAAAAAGAAAGGCGTCTTCAACAGGTTTTCGAGGATTCAGTCGAGTACTTTGAACGTTTTAAGTATGTTATGATGAATGGGACGTCTGAGGAAAAGCAAGAGGGTGTTAAAAAAGTTATGATTCTTAAACGCAAGATTGAAGAGGAGACAAAAAGGGTCTGTGATAAGACAGGGCTTACACCAGAACAACTTGCGGCTTATTCTAACGATCCCAAAAACTTTTCCCAAGAGCAATGGAATGCCATTGAAGAGGCAAAGAAAAAGCTAGATGAAGGGGTTGGATCTCTTAAAGATGCGACAAAGGAAAAGAAAGAGAGCGGGGCAGCTTCTAAAGGAGAAGGAGGGGCTCTAAAGGAGAAAAAAAAGAAGCCGCCGAAGAACTGGATTCAATCATAAGTTTTTTAAAATAAGTTGCTTTAAGTTTTAGGACTTGTATTTTCTATACGAATGAACAGCTTATCGTAATGTTGGATAGGATTTTCAATCTTTACTCTCTAGCTAATCCCTTCTAACCATTGCATCACTTTGCTTAAGTGGTATGTATCGACTTATATAGCTAAAATGGTTTAAAATTGGGTCACTTTATTCGGATTTTCCGCTCTCCTTTGCCTCTTTAAAATCTCCCCTTGTCTAAAGGCAAAACCCATCAAAAATCTTTTGCCTAATTTAACCCAATTTTAACCCATTTTAGCTATAATCGAGATATATCAAACCTCAAGTGCGAAAGTTTGAAACAGAAGGAGAAGGGGTCTTGATCATAGATGATACGATAGAAGAAAAAACCTACACGGATGAGAATGAAATCATTTGTTGGCATTTTTCTCATGCTAAAGGAAGGTGTATCAAGGGAATTAATTAATCTTTTATCATCCCTAATACGCTATGGAGATGTATCTCTAACAGTTTCGATAGAGACTGCGGATTTGGAGCAAAGAAAAACATCGAGTTTATAAAATATGAAATGAATAAGAAATTTATTTTTGGAATAAAAAGGACGGTCTGGTTAAAAGATCTTTCATTTCCTGCAGATCTAACAGAAACGGTGGAGAATAGAAGAATATCAGAGGTCAATAAAACAGAAATCATAAACATCACAAAGAAAAATAGAAAAAATGAAAAGAGTCGGAATGGTTTTGCGCTGGTTTGATGTAGTCTAGTGCGTAAATCAACTATTGGGTAGTGCTGTTATCTCTTTTTCAATTCTTTTTGAATCTCGCAGTAGGACTAGTCTGACTTTTTGTTGAGGCATTATTCCCATAATATGTGAAAGCAATTTTTGATCTTGTATATCAAAACCATCGACTCCAAGTAAGTGATCTCCAATCCGAATCCCAACCGAATCCGCATCACTATTCAAATGAAATCCAGTAATCATATTTTTATCATCTACATGAATTCCAATATTTGAAGGGGTGTATACCCAAACAGAAAAAATCCCCCAAGGCTTATGAAATGTAATAATACTTGGCCCTGTAGAATAAGCAGTTACAGAACCATGGGAAGCTTTACAATTCGAATGTCCTGGTAAATATACAGTTTGGTTATCAACGCCTCCATCTTCTGCAAGGATAAAATCCCCTCCAAGATCCTGAGTCTTTCTCTTAGCTTTTTTGATCAAATCATCGAAACTTGCAAAGCCATTCCCACCTGCATTAATAACACCAATTTTTAAAGCTGGTTTTTGGGGTTTACTTCTAAGAAATTCAATATTGCTCGATTTATCCTTTGGATTGCAAACAATTGCGTATGGTTCTCTCGTAAACGATGTATTCACCATGGAACAAGAGGAAGATAAAAAGAGCCCCGAACAGATACAAAAAATAGTAAAACCCTTCCCTATACGAGGGAAATGCATCTTATTTTTCAAAGCCATAGAAAATTCTCCTATTTGCTTCTTGCATAGGGATTAACGTAAGTATAACCTTTACTGGTTCTCTTTACATGTCCAGAAATTACCTTAGTCCTAGGCACACCATTGACCTTGCTAGGATAGGACGTGTCTTCCTTCCAAAACATCGCTGAGAGATCTTTCTGGGAAGGTATATCAGAACCCAAATGGATTTCCTCCTAGATCGGTTAGATCGTTTTCTTCTAATAATCTATATGGCATTGCCTTCATCAAAAAAATTTGATCCTCCACCATTGGACTCGGATTTACTTATGATTACGCTCTCAGTCATGTTAATATTTGCAAGGGGTGTTATTTCTCCATCTGCAGGTAGATCGCTTTCCAAATGGTTTGATCTCCTAAGATCGTACGTATCAGGGAGATTTTCAGTTTCCATCAATGCTCTTTTTCCTTTAGGATCTTCTTGCATTGTTTCAGTTTCTTTGTTTCCAAAAGGTGACAGAGCGGAGTTACTCACTCCACCTCCATTAGCACTTCCATTATTAGATCTCTTATCTTCACCCGTCCCTGGAAGGTTTTTTCCAAAGATATACAAAATAGCAGCTGTAGCAATGGTTGATACAAAAGAGTTTTCCAGATGCGCCATATTGACCGACTTTACGAGATCGCTCTTCCTAAATATCCCATACAGGACCGCTAGTACCCCTATAGCTTTTATAGCTCTCTTCGTTGTTAACACCGCTATGGCTTTTATAGAGCTCTTCTTACAAGGGTTCTCATAAGAAAGAATAGCAGATGCTGCAAT
>JAUHQH010000003.1 GCA_030408485.1 Candidatus Neptunichlamydia sp.
ACACGTGAGAGCGCCTCGTTGATCTTCAGAATTAATCGAAATGATTTGTGAACGAGTCGGATTTTTAAGAGCTTGTAGAATAAGTTCGAGACTATTTGATTTCATATACCGACACATCATGCAAGATCCGACGAGTTGAAGCTCAGGATTCTCGACTTGTAGGCGGGAAGAAATGCCACATTCAGTCAGTATAAGAAAGGGATTGGAATCTGATTGATGGTCTTTGACGTAATTGACAATTTGGCTTGTCGATCCCACAACATCAGCTTCTTTAATGACCGATTGTTTGCATTCGGGATGGGCAAGAACAGAAAGGTTAGGATGCGATTTTCTTAGGAGTTGGATTTCATCAGCCGTGAATTCTTCATGGACATAACAACTCCCATCGTAGAGCTTAATCGTCTTTTTATCGCCCAAAGCATTTTGAACATTTTCTCCCATTAATCTGTCTGGAAGGAAATAGATTTTATCATTCGGAAGATTTTCAATGATTCGGTAAATATTAGAGGAGGTCACACAAACATCGCAAGCAGCCTTAACAGCGGCTGTGGTATTGATGTAACAAACGAAGGTATAATCGGGGTATTTTTCCCTGAGAGCATAGACATCTTCTGCTGTAACACTATCTGCAAGGGAACACCCTCCATTAGGGTTAGGGTCAATAACGGTTTTTTCTGGATTTAAGATTTTTGCTGTCTCAGCCATAAAACGGACCGCAGGAAAAACAATCACTTTTTCTTGGGCTTCTTTTGCTTTGAGAGCAAGCCCATAGGAATCACCGACATAATCAGCGACTGTGTAAAGGATGTCAGGATGGACATAGGAATGAGCAAGGATTAAAGCATCCTTTTCTTTTTTTAGTCGTTCAATTTCCTCAACAAAGGAAACAAGGTGTTTACAGCGCTCAAGAGTATAGTGACAGAGAGGGTTATCGGTTTTAATATTCTTCAGTTTTTCATAGAGGGTTTCAGCGAGCATGGGAGTTTCCATCAAGATAGTTTTGTAAGATTAAGGTTGCGCTCATTGTATCTACATGACTCGAGCGGTTTTTTCTTGAGACTTGACCTTCAGTCATCAGTTTTTCGACTTGCTTTGAAGTGAGGCGTTCATCCCAAAGAATGAGAGGAAGACCACTTTTTTTCTCCAGAGTCTCAGCAAATTTACGAACCATTGTTGTTGTGTCACTATCCTTTCCAGATAAGAGGATAGGGAGTCCGAGAACAATTGTTTCCACATCTTCTAGCTCTTTGAGGACCAAATCAGCAGTTTCTTCAAGGTTTTTTCCAGCAGAAATCGTTTTGAGGGGAAATGCGATCATCTTCATAGGGTCTGAGCGGGCGAGTCCAATCCGTTTCATTCCGAAGTCAATCCCAACCACTCTACCCATTGAGGATGGCTCCAATAAACGCTTTGAACAGGGGATGGGGAGCTGTCGGTTTTGATTTAAACTCGGGGTGGAATTGTACACCGACCATCCAAGGGTGATCTTTGACCTCAGTGATTTCACAAAGTCCCTTGTAGGTTCCTGCAATCACAAGACCTTTCTCTTCACATGCTTTTTTATACGCATTGTTAAATTCAAAGCGATGCCGATGCCGTTCTTCAATTTTTTTCTCTCTGTAGGCTGAGTAAGCTTTTGTTTTAGGAGATAAAGTACATGGATAGGCTCCAAGGCGCATCGTCCCCCCTAAATCTTCGATTCTTTCTTGCTCTGAAAGGAGAGAAATAATGGGGTCAGGAGTATCAGGATTCATTTCTGTAGAGTTGGCTTGCGAAAAGCCTAGAACATTTCTAGCAAAATCGACAACGAGAACTTGCATTCCTAGGCAAATTCCAAAATAGGGGATCTTCTTTTCGCGGCAATATTTTGCAATGGTCACTTTTCCTTCAAAGCCTCTTTCTCCAAAACCTCCAGGAATAAGGTAGCCGTCGCACCCATCAGTTTTCTTTGCGGTTTCAGAATCATATCCCACAACCTCAACCTTTACATTATGAGCAATTCCTCCATGGTGAAGAGCTTCAACCACTGACTTGTAGGCATCTTGGTGGTGAATATATTTCCCCACAAGGCCTACTTTCACCGTTCTCTTGGGAGTTAGGTGGGTTTTTACCATTTTTTCCCAGTTAGAAATGTTGGTTTTTTTGCAATTGAGGTTTAGGAGGGAGCATAGCTTTGCATCAAGTTTTTGTGCAATCATTGTCAGGGGCAGTTCATAAATGGAATGATCGACATCTACTTGTTCTATGACTGCTTGTTTGGGAACGCTACAAAAGAGAGCAATTTTATCTTTTACTTCTTTTTCTAAAGAATTTTCTGAGCGGCAAAGAATAAGATCAGGGAAGATTCCAAGACTTTGCAACTGGTGTACAGAGTGTTGTGTTGGTTTTGTTTTAACCTCTCCAGCAGCTTTTAGGTAGGGGACATAGGTCATATGGATATTGACGCAGTCTTCAGCATGATCAAAACGGAATTGACGGATTGCTTCTAAAAAAGGTTGAGATTCGATATCGCCCACAGTTCCTCCAATTTCTACTAGAAGAACATCAATTCCTTTTTTCTGGTTCGCAGCAAGAAGGATCCGCTTCCTGATTTCATCGGTTATGTGAGGAATCACTTGGACAGTATCTCCAAGATAATCTCCATGTCGCTCTTGTTTGATCACGGTTTCATAGACTTGGCCTGAAGTCGCATTGCTGGCTTTTGAAAGGGGGGTATTGGTAAAACGATAATAATGGCCTAAATCAAGATCTGTTTCAGCTCCATCATCTGTCACATAAACTTCCCCATGCTGAAAAGGATTCATTGTTCCTGGATCCACATTGAGATAGGGATCCAATTTGAGCATTGCTACCTTTAATCCATGAGACTCTAAAGTCATTCCAATCGAAGCCAATGCCAATCCCTTTCCTAAAGAAGAAACAACACCACCTGTCATGAAAATGAATTTTTTTGCCATTTGGACCTACTTATTGTATAGATGTATAGTATAGGTAAAGAGGAATTATGATCCAACATTTAAAGCGTCCCAAAAAGCGTCTCTTCTTAGCAATTTCTCTCATGATTATTGCATCACTCTCCCTTGCGATTCAAGCGATGTTTGTGAAATTAGCATCTGATTATCTCAGTACAAATTTTTTAACTTTTGTTCGTTCTTTCGTTAATTTAATTCTTCTTCTTATTTGGGTGGCGTTCTCACCAACAGCCCCTAAAATTGCAGAGCTTTATAAATCAAAAAACTACAGACATCATGCGGTGCGCTCGATTTTTGGAGTGGCCGCTCTATATTGCTTTTATTTTAGTATTAACAACTTCTCATTTGCTACCGGAACTTTGATCTTTTATTCGTTTCCTTTATTCGTCCCCATTGTTTCTCGTGTTTGGCTTCGGGTTAAGTTTGTTCATCGTCTTTGGTGGGGGTTAGGCATTGCGTTTATTGGTCTTCTTTTTGTCCTGCGCCCAGGTGAACATCTTTTTAATCCTTTGTCAATCGTTCCACTCATCGGGGCAGTTTTTGCTGCAACGGCGTTCGTCGCTGTGCGGACTTTAAACTATACCGAACCCTGGGAACGGATTACAGCGTATTTCTTTACCCTAGCTGTTCTTGTCACAGCAATTGTCCTTCATCTTTTTCCTGATGGAAGAGAGGTTTATACTTTTAAAAGTCTGAGTCTCGCTTTTCTAGCAGGACTTTTTGCTGCGATCTTTCAAGTTTTGATGACAGTGAGTGCAAAATTTGCTCCGATGAGATTGATCAGTCCTCTTGTTTATTTAAGTTTTGTTTTTGGGGCATTGATTCAGTTTTTCAGTTGGGGAGAGGGGATTCCTGAAGGAGTTATTATTGGCTTTTGTTTAATCGTTTTGGGAGCTGTTCTTCTTATTTTCCTTTATCCTAAAGATGACCTGAAATTTGTGGATAGCAAGGTCAATGAACAAAAGACTCCTTCAAAAAAAGTTGAGCAGTAGCGACACTTGCAAAAAAGATAGACCTTTTTCGGTCGGTGAACTATCGTGAGTTCTATGACACCACTACAAAAATATCGGATAAAATATCAGCCAATCCTTCCTAAATCTTTAGGAAAAAATGTCGTTTTTAAAGGGAGTGGATCGACAACTTCTCTTGGAGATGAAAAGGAAATCAAAGCAAAATTTCCTAAAACATTTGGGAGACCCCTTCTCCATGCTGAAAAAGGAGAAAAGTCTGTATCAAAGGCTTTAAAAGTAGGAGTTGTCTTCTCTGGTGGACAAGCTTCAGGAGGGCATAATGTCATCACAGGTCTTTTCGATACTCTTAAAATGCTTCATCATGAATCTCAACTGATTGGATTCCTCGGAGGGTCTTTGGGAATCATTGAAGGAAAAACCTTAGAGCTTTCAGAAGATTTATTGCAAAGCTATCGGAACCAAGGTGGGTTTGATCTCATTGGCTCAGGACGAACGAAGATTGAAACAGAGGAGCAACTTGAAAAGTCGATCGAAGTTTTTAATCAACTCTTTCTCGATGGAGTCGTGATTATTGGAGGCGATGATTCGAATACGAATGCAGCCATTCTTGCTGAGTTTGCCTTAAGCAAAGGGTGTAAAACAAAAGTGATTGGCGTTCCTAAAACGATCGATGGGGACTTAAAGAATGACTTTGTTGGTATTTCCTTTGGATTTCATACAGCCTGCCATACTTATGCAGAAATGATTGGAAATATTGCTCGAGATGCTTCTTCGGCAAAAAAATACACACACTTCATTAAGCTGATGGGGCGTTCTGCTTCGCATATTGCTTTGGAATGCGCGCTTTTAACGCAACCCAATATGACTCTTATTGGAGAAGAGATTGCTGAGAAAAAAATGACCTTAAAAGAAATAACAACGTCTCTTGCTGATTTGATTGAAAAAAGAGGAAATCAAGGAAACAACTATGGAGTCATTTTGATTCCAGAAGGAATCATCGAGTTCATTTTTGAAATGAAAGTCTTGATTAGCGAACTTAGTACTCTCCTTTCTGAAGGAAAAGATAAGAATGCTTTAAGTGCTGAAGCAAAAGCAACCTTTGAGTTTCTTCCAAAAGAAATTGCTGAGCAATTTCTTTTGGACCGAGATCCACATGGGAATGTTCAAGTTTCTCACATTCAAACAGAAATTCTTCTCAGTACTCTTGTAAAAGAGGAACTTAAAGAACGTCCAAGTTTTAAGGGGAAATTCAGTCCCTTGCATCACTTCTTTGGTTATGAAGGGAGAGCAGGACTTCCCACAAACTTTGATGCAACCTATTGTTATACACTTGGACATATTGCAGCTCTCCTAATTCAGGATGGGCATACAGGGTATATGTGCGCTGCTTCTCAGCTTGCTAAACCTTCATCGGAATGGGAAGTTTATGCGATTCCTATCACTTCTCTTATGAACATGGAAGTGCGCAAGGGAAAAGAAAAGCCTGTGATCCGTAAGGCCTTAGTCGATCTTGATGGAGTAGCCTATAAGTTTTTCGAAAGGAATCGAAGAAAGTGGATGGAAGAAGATCATTATCTTTTTCCAGGTCCTATTCAATTTGAAGGAGATGCATCCTTTACAGATGCTCCACCTAAAAGTCTTCGATATTAGAGTTTATCCATAGACTGCACAACTCGGTAGTGAAATTTCATTTAATACTATCTGTCAAAAATATGGAGTCATTAAAAGTTCCCGCAAAACATGGGATTGTCCCATATGTAGTGAGGTTATGGATGGCGAGACAAATGGTCTCTTCTCCATATCGAAACGCTGCTTTCATGTTTTCCGTGAGACATGCATTAAAAAGTGGGTAGGCGAACATGACAACACATGCCCATGCTGCAAGCTTAAAAACTTCTCAGTTGTTGAGATCACCCTCAACCCTGATTTTGTAGTGCAATATAAGGCCTGGAAAGGAAATCCCGAGAAGCACTCTTTTGAAGAGGCGATGGAGGATCTTTACTGCGGAAAATTCTTATTTGATCTCATAGAGAATTAGAAGGAACTATTAACAATCAAAGCGATAGGGTAAAGGTAATATTGGGACTTATCCCACCACCCAAGTATATACGAAATACCAAAGCTTTTGCTGTTTCAGTTATTGCCTTTGGGGTGTTCTTGCTAATGAGATACCGCAAGCCGGTCCTAGCAATGTTTTGGGAAGACAAGAAGATCGATCAGATAAAGAAAGACCTGTAAGAAAAAGAAATCAGATTAAAACATATCTATCTCTGTTAATATTACTGTTAAACACCTCTTGCTCAATGATTATTATGGGGACAACAGAAGATGTATTTTTTAGTTCAGATCCCACAGGCAGCACTATGGAGGTAAATGATACAGATAGAGGAAGGGCACCATGTAAAAACACCCTAAAAAGAATAGCGCTCAACAGTGCCATTATAAAACATAAAAGGTTTGAACCTGTGTTTTTAGGGAATTTAATATGTGGTGGTCCTACCCTACTGGTATGATTGTAGATTTATGTATAGCTAGAATGTTGCGCAGACGTCAAACCATTTTGGGGTCAGTGTGAATACCATATTTCTAATAAGAGCCTAAGAGGACTAAAAATAGACCACCAATAAAAATCGATAGAAGAGATCAGAAAATACCCTGATCCTTACAACTATAAGCGAGCATATCGTTTTCAGGTCACCCCTTACGCAAGTATTCGCTGCCCTACAAAGCGTTTGGGAATCAGCTATAGAAAAAACATTACAAAGGCTGTGAAGGAAAAAGAAAGTTCTTCATAGAAAAAATAGGAAATCATGAATCTTCTAAAAAACCCATTATATATAGTATTTTCAATTTAAATTTTTATGATGTCTTTATGATAGAAGAATGACATATTTACGCACCATAAAAATTTAAATTGAAAATACTATAGAGTGTCTATTTGGAACAATTAGGCGAAGGCCTCCAACATGGAGGTGTTAAGGGAAGATGTTTGCTCGAAGCTAAAAAAGAGGGATGATGGTAGACCTTTACAATTGGGTATGGCCTCATAATAGTTTAAAAAATCGAGTGCCAGAAGAGGTTGAAGGGTTATATGATGAGGTTTCAAGAGGGGAAATGGCATGTTAACAAACTCCACTTCTACCTAAATTATCACCGAAAATCTCAATTTATACGAAAAAATCAATTTAAATTCACCAACTTATTTTTTGATAAATGATATAACAATTTAAGTTTATATTTCTCGCGTTCAATTAGTTGTATTTTTTTACAAAAATCTCTTTTTGATTATTCCATTTTTCAGGTATTGGAAAAGATAAGGGGGAGAGATTATGAAGAAGGGGTATCATAAGAA
>JAUHQH010000004.1 GCA_030408485.1 Candidatus Neptunichlamydia sp.
GAGATGTGTATAAGAGACAGATATTCTTTTTGGTAAATGGTATTAGAAGCTATATCAATAATGGAGACAATCTCTCTACTTTTCTAAGAACCTATAATCGGTATCAAGCTCCCAGTTGTCCAAACGATTTTTTCTTATATAATTTCCCCTCTTTCATCTATATCTATTCTCCCAGGGACATATCCTCGGTCAGCTCCTCCTTTCCTTTGTTTACTCTATTTTTTTCGAGTATGTCTAAGCTCTTTATATAGCGATCCTCCCATCTGTTTGTCTTTTCAGACGGATTTTTTAGGAGCTTTTGAGTGTTCAGTGTCAGTCGTTGGAATTAAAGACTCTGAACCTGTGTTAATGAAAGCAAAAGAATTGGCAACAAAACTTTATGAAGTTAAGAGATATAGCTAAAATGGTTTAAAATTGGGTTGAATTAGGCGAGAGATTTTAAAAAGGCAAAGGAAAACGGAAAAATCCGAATAAAGTGACCCAATTTCGAACTATTTTAGCTATAAGAGGCATTTAGAAAGATCATTCAATATGAAATGAGTCACAACCTCCCCTCCGCATTATAAACAAACTGAAGTCTACTTTAGAGTAATTACTTATAAAAAAAACCCTCAGAAACTCTGGGGTTTTTTTCGATCTTAAGCACCTTGAGGTGCAGGGTCGATACCGGTCCCTTTTGAATTCTCTTCAGGATTTTTATGTGATGGTGATGGTGGTGGTGGTGGGACCTTCCGATGCGCTTCACTGATTGCTTTCAGTTTTTCACGCTTCTTATCAGCATCCCAAGTTCCATTCATGATCGCATGAACATCTTCTTTGTCAAGCGTTTCAAACTCCATGAGCATTTGTGTCATGAGCTCGACTTTCTCTTTGTTATCGGTCAGGATTTTGTTCGCATAAGTATTCGCTTCTTCGAGAAATTTCCGAACTTCTGAATCGATTTGCTTTGCCGTTTCTTCGGAGTAGTTCTTTGAGCTTGATCCTTGTTGCATCGCATACGCATACTCCTCAGAGAGCTCGTCATAAGCAACTGGACCTAGTGAGGTGTTCATCCCCCATTGACAGACCATGCTACGTGCAAGCTTTGTAGCTTGTGAGATATCCATCTGGGCGCCACTAGAAATATCGTGAACAAAAAGATTTTCTGCAACGCGTCCACCCATGAGTACAGTCAGACGATCAACAAGCTCTTTACGCCAATAGCTTGTCTTATTTTTTTCTGGAACAAAGTGAGTCGCCCCCATAGAAAATCCTCTAGGGATAATGGTCACTTTTTCTACAGGATCCCCTCTTTCTACCACGAGACCGACGATCGCATGTCCAGACTCATGATAAGCTGTATGCTCTTTCTCTTTTTCATCAAGCTCAAGACTACGCCGTTCTTTTCCATATTTCACTTTATCACAAGCCTCAAGGGTATCTGTCTGAGTTACAGCCGAACGCCCCTTACGGGCAGCTAAAAGAGCAGATTCATTGAGCATATTCATAAGGTCTGCACCGGAAGATCCTGGAGTTGCTCTAGCAACGTCCATGAGATCAACACTAGGATCGAGTTTAATTTTTCTAGCATGAACCTTTAGGATCTCAAAACGCCCTTTAATATCGGGAAGATCAAGCATAACATTTCGATCAAAACGACCAGGTCTTAAAAGAGCTTTATCTAAAACATCAGGACGGTTGGTCGCAGCCATTAAGATGACTCCTTCATTGGTATCAAAACCATCCATCTCAACAAGGAGTTGGTTTAATGTTTGTTCCCGTTCATCATGTCCTCCACCAATACCGGCACCACGATGACGCCCGACTGCATCGATTTCATCAATAAAGACAATACAGGGGGCATTTTTCTTGGCTTGTCCAAAAAGGTCTCGAATACGACTTGCTCCTACCCCAACAAACATTTCGACAAAATCAGAACCTGAAATAGAGAAGAAAGGACGATCTGCTTCACCAGCGACCGCTTTTGCAATTAACGTCTTTCCTGTCCCTGGAGGTCCGATTAAAAGGACTCCTTTAGGAATTCTTGCTCCCAAAGCTGTAAATTTAGAAGGATCTTTCAAGAAATCAACAACTTCATAAAGTTCTTCTTTTGCTTCTACTACACCTGCAACATCTTCAAATGTTACCTTGTGCATGCTCTTATTAAGCATCTTAGCAGGAGATTTTCCAAAACTCATTGCTCCAGAACCCATCCCTTTCATCTGTCTGGAGAATACGAAATAGAGGATAAGGAAAACGATAAGAATCGGGAAAATCGTTAGGAAAATATAACTTAAATAGTTAGGAGATGGCTCTTGGCTTTTAAAGGTCTTTTCTAATACAAGGTTACGTGGTTGATCAGGAGCCTTATAAGGCATTCCTTTATTTGCTGCAAAAGCTTCCCATTCCTTTTTACTCTGTGCAAACCATAGACTAAATTCTTCTGGATTTTGTTTTTCAAGAGCCTTTGTTGAAAGCTCTTTATTATTGAAGAACCAAATAACATTAGCAACAGTTTGACGCGATTTAGCAAGTTGCGCTTCATTTTCTTCTAATGCTACTGCCGTTTGCTGGTACTGATCAAGGTTCACTAAATAATTACGAACGCTTCGCAATCCTCCCAGAGTCGTATGGTTGTCTGTCTTAATAAGTTCAAAGGTCACTTGATTAAGGGTAATCAATCCTGATTGATAGATTGCTAAAGCTTCTTGAGGTGTTAGGTTTGACTTCAAGGTCTCAGTCACTTTTCGTTCCGCAGCTCTCAGATCTTGCTTCATTGCTTCATTTCCAATTCCCAATGAAGGTGAGCGATAACTTTGGATGAGCTTCAGAGCATTCTCTCCAAATGATTGAACAAAGCGCGCTGTAGGATTTTGAGAAACAGACCTGTACTCACTCTGAAGATCAGTCAAATTAAGAATTCTTTTTTCCGGAAGAGAGTGAATAACAACGCCATTTTGTCTGAGCTTTGTATCGTAGTAAGGACTGATAACACTGAAGCCTCCTTTAGGAATCGGCATCCCACTTAAGGTAAGAATCGTCTCAGCAGACCTACGAACGTTTTCTTGGAGTGCATCAAGACTGCCTGCAATTTCTTCTTTCCCTTCAGATAAGGTATGATTGTCATTTAAGAGTTCAAGGAATCGATAGCGAGCTTTTGATTCATCAGTGAGTCGCTCTTTAAATTTCCCTGTAAATGTTACAAGATTATCATTTTGAGCAATCTTTCGACTTTCATCTTTTTGAATCAAATCGAGATTGACCAAGTGCTCCACTTGGTGACTAAACGATACCTTTCCACCTTTCTCACTTGACAAGTTTTGAACTGTCAAAATGATTAAGATTGCGGCCAAAAGAAAAAGTAAGAATCCACCAGGAAAACGTTTTCTGGGTTCTTGAGGTTTATCAGGCTGATCCATCCGCTTCCTAAATCTATTTTTTAGAGACCGAAAATCTTTCTTTGGTCCTTTAATTTTTTCTATTACTGACATGGAAATTCCTTAGCAACCTAAAAAGTTTATGCGGTTAACAAATTGTTCGAGCTTAAAACCCTAGCAATCAACTTATTTTATATCATTGTTTAATTTCTGAATAGATCTACCTAAGTTATTGTAAAAAAAGATCTTCCAGTTAAACATTCACTAATAATTTTTTGATCTCTCATAAAAATAGGGGCTTTATCATAAAAAAATGAAGGAACGTGGCTCGATCCATACCACCTCTTTACCTTCCTTCGAACCAATGGATCTAATTCTGAAAGCCTTCTAATTTCATAGTCTCCGTTTGGGATTTGAATCTTTCCTTTCCAAAAAGTTTTCCAATCACCTATTGTCTCTTTCTCCCAAATCTCAGGCCTTTGAAAGTAATCGGGAAAAGCTTCTTTGTAAATAAAAAGATGCGATTGACTTAGTTGAAAGGTACAGAATTTGGCATGGATAAGGTGGGAAGAACGGCGCTCTTCAATTAATTTCATTAGGATCTCCAGAGCATCGTAACTGATTGAAGATAGATCTTTTAGAAAAAATTTTAATTCAAGAGGATGAAACCCTAAATTCAAATCAAGATAAGAACCGAATGGACCAGAAATCACCGCTTTTTTAATCGCTTTCCCCTTTTCTTCAAAGTAATGAGCAAGCTCTTGGCACATTTTCCCTAGACGGGCAAAATTTCCTTCTATTTTTTTTCCAAAGATTTTTTCGAGCTGAGGGAAAAGTTCTTCTCTCATTCTAGAGCGGAGATAGGCTGGATCTTGATTTGTAGAATCTTCAAAAAAGTGGAGCCGTTTTTTTTTAAGGTAGGAATACAGGTCCTCTTTTACAAAGGGAAGAAGGGGGCGCCAAATAAGAAGGTTTCCCTGTTTTCTTTCAGGATAAAGACCTCCAAGTCCTTTAATACCAGAACCTTCAGCAACTCTCTTAAAAACTGTTTCTGCTTGATCTCCCTTATGATGAGCTAAAAGAAGCGCTTGAAATCGATACTTTTCATGAAGCTCTGAAAAGAAACTAAACCGGCGTTCACGGGCACGGTTTTCGAGATTTCCACCTCCCATTTTATCAAGGCGGCAAAGATGAAAAGGAAGGTCTAAATGTTTTGCAAGATTTTTTAAAGCTTGCATCTCTTCCTTACTTTCTTCTCTCCATCTATGATCAACATGAGCAAGGTCCAATGAAAAATCAAGCTCTTGTTGAGCTTCTAATAGGAAATAAAGGAGAGCCATTGAGTCAGGCCCACCAGAAAAACCCAAAAGAAGTTTTGCCCCTTTTTCTAATCGCAGTGTGAGAAAATCTTTGACAATGCGGCTTTTCATCAACCTATCCAGAAAAAAGGAATTAGGATACAATAAAGGGAATTTTTTTTAGTGGTTTTTTTAATCGTAGGATAAATGTAACAATGCCTCTTCTTTGGCGTTATCTTCTTCGAAGCTATTTTCAAATCTTTCTTCTCTGCGTAAAGGGATTTATCGCTATCCTCCTTGTGACACGTGTGCAAGAAATCGCTCGCCTTGCTTCTCTTAATTCTCATTTTGGAAAGATTTGCCTTTTTACCCTTTTTCAAATTCCCTATATTCTTCCGATTGCAATTCCGATTGCTGGGCTGATTGCTGCAATCCTGTTATTCCAACGTCTTTCTCATACACAAGAACTCACTGCATTTAGAGTCTTTGGAATTAAAATCCAGACCCTTACCACCCCATTATTAATGGCAGCGTTTCTTCTATCCCTGCTAAATTTTGCAATTGTCACCGAAATCACCCCTCGTTGTCGCTATTACTCTAATAAGTTGATTCAAAATATCACACTCATTAATCCCCTCTTTTTGATGAAAAAATCTAAAATATTAAAACTCCAAGACTGTTACGTCGATATGAAGATGACTCATCTCGGAAAAGAGGCAGAAGAGATCATTTTTGCTGTAAAAAATGAATCTAATGACCGGCTCAGCCTCATGACAGCCAAAAAATTTACTGTCGATAACAACTTAATGACAGGGAAAAATGTAGCAATTATCTCTAATATCGGAGATGACGGAGCATTTTACGACAATCTAATCATTGAAAATCAAGAAACAATGTCGACATCTGCTTCTGCTCTTTCTTCTTTAATGCAAAGAACAACGCAGCACATAGGGATGAAATATCTTCCGATGAAAACCCTCCTTAAAACCTTTTCTGATCCCGATGTAAAAGCAAAAACGGTCAAACAGGCAAAGTTTGAAGTCTGCCGTAGGATCTTTTTCCCTGTTATCACTTTCGCTTTTACTCTTCTTGGTTTTTCATTGGGAATGCAAATTGGACGAGGACGAAAAAAACGGGGAATCTATATTGCCATCCTCCTATCTAGTCTAACTTTTATTTGCTCAATTGCTGCAAAATCTTTCCAGCTTGTTCCTTATAAAGTTGTTTTCTTTTATACCTTGCCTCTTCCTATCTTATTCTTTGCCTCCTACTGGTTCCAAAGGCGGATTATCGGAGGTGTCGAATGACTTTTACCAAGATTTGGCAACGCTATTTCTTAAGTGAAATTCTCAAAAATTTTTTCCTCTTTCTCTTTTGCTTTTTCATTCTCTACGCTTTAGTTGATTATTCGATCCATATCCAAGAAATTATGAAAAATAGGCATATTTCGATTGGAGATCTAG
This sequence comes from Candidatus Neptunichlamydia sp., assembly GCA_030408485.1. Lineage (GTDB taxonomy): Bacteria > Chlamydiota > Chlamydiia > Chlamydiales > Simkaniaceae > Neptunichlamydia. Next base: position 6,118 of record JAUHQH010000004.1, read on the forward strand.
CAGTTTATTACGGGATGCTTTTCTCAAAAAGATGTGATCTTCTCCTTCCCCTTTCCCTCCTGATTGCAAGCGTTAAAGTACTAACCTCTCTAAATCGTTCGAATGAACTTCTAGCTCTTCAAACCTCGGGAATCACTACCCATCGACTGACACGTCCTTTTTTCTTCGTCGGTCTAATGTGTGTGGGACTTAGTTATGCAAACTTTGAAATTCTCGCTCCTCAATCACTCAACTACATCGATCACTTTGAAAAGAAATACCTGAAGAAAAAAACCGCGCAAAAAATAAATAAGCAAGCCATTCACACTCTTCCTCTTGAAGATGGAACACGCCTTCTCTATCAAAC
>JAUHQH010000005.1 GCA_030408485.1 Candidatus Neptunichlamydia sp.
ACTTCACTCGAACCTTCGACAACATTACATTTAAAAACTTTAATTCTCTTTAATTGTCCATTGACTTCAACTTCTGCCCAAGCTCCTGGGCATGGGCTAAAAGCACGGATCTGATGATGAATGGTTTCGGCATCCTGATTCCAATCAATCCTTGCCATTGTAGGATAGATTTTTTGAACAAAAGTGACCTGTTTAGGATCTTGAGGCTTTCTTTGAGAATGATAGTGAGAAAAGTTTCGAATGACACGTAAAAGGGTCTCTTTACCCAAAGCGCAAAGCTTTTCTTCGAGTTCCATCCCATTCATCTCTGTTGGTATGGGAATTTTTCCCTGTGCAAGAATATCCCCCGCATCCATTTTAGCAACCATTTCAATGACAGTGACCCCTGTCTCTTTTACTCCGTCAAGAAGAGCAAATTGAATGGGGGCAGCCCCACGATATTTTGGCAGGAGGGAGGCATGAAGGTTAATACATCCTTCCCTAGGGAGATCAAGAAGTTCTTGCTTTACGATCTCTCCATAGGCAACGACAACAAAGAGGTCTGCACCAAAACGGCGTAACTCCTGCTCAAAAGAGGTGGTGGAAGCTTTATCGGGCTGATAGAGGAGAATATCAGGATAGTTTTTTGTTGCTAGCTCTTTAACAGCGGAAAAAGCAAGCTTTCTACTCCTCCCTCGCGCTCGATCGGGCTTTGTAACAATTGCTATAACTTCGATGCCACTTTCAATTAAAAACTTCAGGACTTCAGCAGCAAAAGATGGGGTTCCGAAATAGACAATTCTCATTCTTCAAGGAGGTCTTTAATATCGGGAAACTCATCGGGGGTTCCAATGGGTTGAAGACCAATAAGTCCTCTTTTTGAGGTTTTACAAAAGTTTATCCAATGATTGATAACCGGGCTTTTCTCAACTTCCCTTTCTACGCGCTGCAGAGCTTCTGTAAATTGTATTCCTGAACGATAGGTTAATTTAAACGCTTTTGTTAAAGACTTGCGGAGCTCAAGGGGAAAACTGTGTCGTTTAAGACCGATAAGATTCAACCCCGCAACTCGATAAGGGATCCCCGCTCCTAAGGTATAAGGAGGAACATCATGAGTAACGCGACTTAGTCCTCCAACCATTGAATAGGCTCCAATTCGGACAAATTGATGGACAGGAGTCATTCCGCCAATATTAGCATAATCTTCGATTTCAACATGACCTGCTAACATCGCCCCATTAGCCATGATGACATGACTCCCAACTTTGCAATGATGAGCAATATGGCAATAGGCCATAATTAAGCACCCATCCCCGACTTCAACCGTTGACCCTTCTCCACATGAAGAGTTGATCGTCGCAAATTCACGGATTTCACAATTCTTTCCAATTTTAACAAAGGTTTGTTCCCCATGATAATTCTTGGCTTGCGTTTTTGTTCCAATGCTTGCAGAAGGGTAAACGATTGTTCTGTCACCAATCGTGGTATAACCATCGATATAAGCGTGAGACTTAATCATTACATTGTCCCCAAGAGTGACATTTTTTCTAATGATCGCGTAAGGCTCAATCGTTACATTTTTTCCAAGCTTAGCCCCATCTTCAATAATCGCTGCGGTATGAATATTAGACATTGAATGTTTCCTAAATCTGTTCAAATCCTCTGAGAGCAAAACCGATAACAGCTTCTGCTGCTAGCTCACCATCAATCACCGCTTTTGCTTGGACTTTCCCTCCTTTGAAACTAAGATGTGCACCATGCACATGCATGACGAGCACATCACCAGGAAGAGCGGGGCGACGAAACTTGGCGTTATTTACACTTAATAACACCGCTGTTTTATCGACAAACCCTTTTTCATGAATCAAGATTCCACCGGTTTGCGCTAACGCTTCTAAAATAAGAACACCTGGCATAATCGGTGCTTGAGGAAAATGCCCTTGGAAAAATTCTTCGTTAATTGTCATGCATTTTGTTGCGACAATATTATTATTTTCTACATCGAGTTCAATCACACGATCCACTAATAAAAAAGGGTAGCGGTGTGGGAGAATATCTCGGATTTGTTTTGTATTTAAAATGACTTTCTCTTTCAAACCATCAGTTGGCATTCGCGGTCTCCATCTTGAAACTACTGACAAGTTCTTTAGCAAATGATGTATTTGAGAAGTGGCCTGAGCGAATAGCAATTACATGAGCAATAAAAGATTGCCCCACAAGACAAAGATCTCCAATCAGATCCAAAATCTTATGTCGAACCATCTCATCTTTATAACGAACTCCCTCCGGATTTAAAATTGAATCCCCTTTAATAATCACAGCATTATCAAGGCGTCCTCCCTTAATGTTACCTTTTTCAATCAAAGGGACAACCTCTTCGTATAGAGAAAAGGTTCGGGCAGGAGCAATTTCAGTTTTGTAAGTTTCTTCATCGACATGGATAGTATAAAACTGAGATTTTAAAAGATCGCTGTTTGGGTAGTTCAAGGTATAACTGATGCGAAATTCTTCCGAAGGAACTGCAACTAAATGAACATCTCCTCTTGACCAGAAAATAGGGGCTTCAAGGTGATGAATTTTTTTCGTTTGACTTTGTGTGACAATCCCTCCTGCTTCAATGAGTTCTACAAAAGGCATTGAACTTCCATCACAACTTGGAATTTCTGGCCCTTCAATTTCAATAAGAAGGTTGTCAATTTCATAGGCTTTGATTGCAGAAAGAATATGTTCAACTGTTTGAATTTGAAAATTTCCAGACCCTAATATAGTACACCGTGGAGTCTCTTGAACATATTCAACAAGGGCAGGAAATTTTGGGATATCTGGAAGATCCATTCGCTGAAAAACAATCCCCGTCTCTTCATGAGCAGGACGGAGAGTAATCTCTGATTTCATTCCTGTGAAAAGCCCTGTTCCAGATAGAGAAACAGCATTTTTAAGAGAGCGTTGATGTTTTCTAGAAGTTGAAGATTTATCTGTTGGAGACATGCAAAGCCTAATTTAAACGGTTGGAAGTTGAGTGAAAATATTTCCCCTTAGCTTAAGTCAATGAGCGTTTTTCATCAAGGGAGTTCTCTTTTCTCTCTTTTAAAAAGATTAAGGATCCGAGAGATAGAATTAAGATTAAAACATCTCCCCAAAAGGTATAAAGAGTGGAAAATGAATAAAGATTAAGAGGAATATACAAAGCCCCTTTTTCTAATTCGAAATTTCCTTCGCTATTTTCAAAACGAGCAATGGTTCTCCCAAGGCTGTCTATCCCAGCAGTCACTCCTGTGTTGCATGCACGAAGAAGTGGAACTCCGTTTTCAATAGCGCGCACCCTCCCATGAATGAAATGTTGCTCTGGAAGTCGAGAATAAGGATACCAGCCATCATTCGTCACATTCACAAAAAGCTGAGCTCCTTTTTGTCTTCCTTCCCGCATGATGTGAGGAAAACACTCCTCATAGCAAACAGAAAGGCTCATCGGGTGTTTTCCTTTTGTGATTTTCGCCTCTTTCCCATGTGTAAAAAAATCCAAGATCCCATAACGGGCAACAAGGGGTTTTAAAAAGGTGAAAGGAAGGTATTCTGCTAACGGAAGGAGAATCCTTTTTTCATAGCGAAGAATTTCTTTTCCTTTCGGAATAAAATGAAAAGCCGCATTAAAATTTCTCTTTCCTTCTTTCCCATCGAGCCCAATAACAACCTCTGCTCTATATTGATTAGCTAAAGCTTGAACAAGAAAAGCATTACTCACAAACCATTCCTCACCTTTTTTTTCTGCAAGCCTTTCATTTAGCAATGAGTCTAAGTCCCCTAACTCATCCCCCAATACCTCTTTTATCTGATTCAAGGGGTAAACAGTAGCATGAGAACTAAAAGGAAGGGCATATTCTGGCAAAACAATTAGATCTAAATCTTTAAAGGCGTGCTCTTTAATGTAATTTAGAACCTGATACCATTGAATAAAGGGGTGGATATACCTTTCTTCTTTTCCAGAAAAAAGTTGCTTTTCATCGGGGAGAAGTGCGGTTTGGACAAGTGCAACATGATAGGGTTCTCGACTACTTTGCTGACGGTCATGATATCCCATATGCGCTGCCCCAAAAAGATAGGGGAAAGTCAAAAGTCCTCCATAAGCAGCAAGAGCTTTTTTTCTTCTTGTTTGAAAGAAATTAACTCCTAAAAGATTGACAACCATCACAAAAAAGGAAAGACCAAAAACCCCGACAACTGCAGCAAGCTGACCTCCTAAAGGAAACCCTGTCATAGAAAGACCTATAGGATTCCATGCAAAACCACAAAGGATACGCAGGCGACTCCATTCCACAAGGGTCCAAAGAGCTGCAATTCCCAGAATCCGAAGAAAAGGAATGGGGGCTTTCTTGGGAAGAAAAAGAGGTAAAATTCCAAACTGGATACCCAACCATGCAGATAGTCCTATATAAACAAAGTAAATGTAGCTTCCTTGATAGGTGGGCGATGCAAGCCAAGAAAGTTGAATAAGTTGAACAGCAAAAAACCAAGTCGCAGAATAGATAAAACGGCTTTTTTTTCCTGGAATTTTAAAAAGAGCAGCCCAAAAAAGAGCAAAACCACAGCTACTTGCTAGAAGAGAAAGAAGAGAGCTAATATGTGGTTGTCCAAAGCCTACAACCAGAAAGCTAACAACAAATAAAAGCGCTGGAATCATTTTGAGGCTCGCTGTGGCTGAGGTCCCACTAAAAAGTAAAGAAGAGCTCCGATTAATGAGAGATTTTTTAAAAAGATAGAAAGTTCCTGATGCATTTCACTTCCTATACTGAACCAAAAGGGATGCATAATGAGTGTGGTAGGAATCATGAAGATTAATAGGAGCAACGCTCCTACGCGCACTTTAAATCCTGTAAGGATTAAGAGAGCCCCAACAATTTCAAAGAAGGCAGCGACGCCTAAAATGGTACAACCACATGAAACGAGCAGTTTATGCATATTACTTGTCATAAGACTTCCTTCAAAAGGCATGTGCCACTCTGAAAAGGTCTGGATTAAATGATCAGCAGTTTCCTGCCAATTCACCAGTTTACCCACCCCGGCAACAATAAAAATAAGGCTAAAGCATCCTCGTGCAATGAAAAGAATTGTTCGATTCATGGGACTTATGATTCCAGATCGAATGATTATTTTCTACAATGGTATAATTCAGAACTTTTATTGAGTCATCGAATATGATATCATCATTTGCATGAAACCTTTTAGAAAACATCATTTATTAAACATTTTAAGAGACTCGGATAAAACATTTCTTCCGTTGGATGCCTTTCTAAGGAATTATTTTAGAAAGCACAAGGATGCAGGGTCAAAAGATCGAGCAGAAATCTGTGAAACACTTTATGAAATCATCCGATGGAAGGGACTTTTAGATGCAAAATGCGAAAAACCTGTCAGTTGGGAGAATCGCTGTCTCTTATACACATATCC
>JAUHQH010000006.1 GCA_030408485.1 Candidatus Neptunichlamydia sp.
GGCTCCTGGCGATTCAGTAAACCACTTAGATCATTTAGCTCCTATTGCTTACTTTATGAATGTCCCAATGGTAATCGATGAAGAGTTTCTTATTGAAACAATGGGGAAGTATTACCCTCAAGTTGAAAATCTTTATGTAGATCATCACGCTAAGATTTTGGAAACTATCGCTACCAATTTTGATTTTCTTTTCGTTTCCTGCTCAAACTATCGGGCAGACCTTTCTCCACTTTTTGAAATCATCTTCAGAAAAAAAATTCATTTTTGGTACTGTCCTCATGGAAACTCTGACAAAATGTACAAGCAGTTTGAAAACCAATCCTTTATTTTTATTTACGGAAATCAGATGAAGGAGCGATTAAAAGAGGCAGGATATTATGACACCTATGATGGAATTGTTAGAGTGGGAAACTATCGCCTTTCATTCTACAGAAAATATGAAGAGTTTTATGACAACTTAGTTGAAGAAGAAGTTTTTTCCAAATTTGAAAAAAAACAATCCACAATTCTTTATGCTCCCACATGGGTTGATCAAGAAAAAAACTCCTCCTATTTTGATGTTGGCCTTTCTATTATTGATCAGCTTCCCGACCATTATAACTTGATCATCAAAATACACCCTTGGATGGTCCATCAAAAAGCAGGCCATATCGCTCACATCGAAGAACGCTATAAAGATAAGCCCAATGTTGTTGTTCTCCCGCTTTACCCTTTAGTCTACCCTCTTCTCAAGCGAACAGATATTTACTCAGGGGATTTTTCTTCAGTAGGATATGACTTTCTCTACTATAATCGTCCAATGTTTTTCTTTGAACCAAAAAACCGCATTAAACGGCGCTCTTATTCTAACCAGCTCCATCGTTGTGGGATTGTGATACCAGAATCTTCATACCCATCCCTCTTTACTTTCATCGAAAATCATTTAGAGATACAAGAAACATTAAAAGAGACTCGCAAAAGAACATACGATGATGCTTATGGCGAAGAAAGAGACTTTGATGTGATCAAACAAGAAGTTTTAGATGTTTTAGCTGGGGTGTGTGCCTAAAACTATATATTGGGACTGTTGAAAGTTGGAAGATCATCGTCTACATTGTCTTTTCACCGACCCCAATTCAATACGGTGCCCAGAAGTTTAGCACTTTTCGAGGTCTATTGTTAAGCAAAAACTCAATTTCCTCTATGTCTTCATATGTCACAAGCCCATTTAAGGGACCTATACAAGATGGACTTTCAAATCTGTTTTAGTATGCGCTCTTAAATTATAACGTTGCATGGCAACAAGTTTAATCTTTTCTTCGCCTTAAAGGCAACGACTTATACCATCTATCAGAAATAATATGTGGAATTGGATTTGATCTTTTCGAATAAACAGTATCCTTAACTTTAATACTGTTGTTTTCCTACTCCTACTTCTTCCCATAAGAACCAGAGTCTCTCTTTCCTTAATCTCAAGCATTAAATTTTCAAAAACTTGAACTTTTGACTCAAACCGTTTCCTTACTTTTTTTTGATTTGAACTGTATCATTGTAATTCCTCTTGATCAATCAGGGAGGGAAGAACGGTTACATCTAAAAGGTTATTTAAATTTCCAGCACAAAGCTGTGCTTCAATGTCAAACGAAGGGCTTCCTTCTTTTAAAGAAGCAATTTTTGTCACTTGAGCAACAGGAATATCTTTAGGAAAAATACCATCCATTCCTGTTGTCACAAGCAAATCTCCTACATCAATAAGAGGAGTAAAATTTCCATTGTTTAATTGGTCTAAAGGCTTTCCGCTTCTTAGCTCAAGAGAAGGACCTTCTTCATCTGCAAAGTCATAATTGAAACCTACCCCTTTTAAGACTTCAGAACGACCTCTCCAAAGGGGACTACTACTTCCCATCAGCTCACCTTTTGCTAGAAAGCGTTCAGGAGCATCCTCTTGTAAACGATCTAAGAGATTATTAAGAGCAACAAGTGTTTCCCGTGGTTCTTCTCGCAAGGTAACTTGATGTAGAACCTGCTTGACAAGGATTGCAAGTTCTCGATTTTCTTGTCCACCGCGAGCAACTCTTACAGAAGGAATCAAAGATGCATCTGTGAGTAGACGTACTCGACTTCTATGACTCCCTACAAATTCAATCATTCCAATCAAAAAAGGTCCTTTTAATACAGGACTCCCAACCGAAACAACCTTTTCATGGAGTTTAGTGTTTTCTACCTCTCCAATATTAACCCAAAGAGTAGAACTCCATTCAGAGGGATCGCGGTAAATCACCTCAGCAGGGAGAGAGAGAAGCTCAAGTTCTAATTGCTTTTCTGCAGCAATTTTTCGCCGTTTATAAAAAGAAAGATTTTTCTTCTCATCAATGGAAATGATCTCCTTGATTTTGTTAATTTGGTTTTCAACTCTCTCTTCAGAAAGAAGGCGTCGGCGTAAAGACTCATTTTGTTTTTGTAATAAAAGGTTTTCAACTTCAAGAGACTTTATCTCCTCTTTACTTTTGCGAGGAATAGAAGGAGGAGAAAAAGAGGCGCGCATATAAGCACTCTTTCTCCAAAACCCTCTGGAAACTGCGCTAGCACTATTGCGCATTCCTTGAACAAGGATTTCAGGAATATAAAAAAGAGAAAATAAAAAGATCCCTAAAAAAATGTAAGGACGATAGCTTTTTCTTCTCATCCTCTAGTCTTAAGTATTGCCTCAATTACATAATGTAAATTTTTTTTATTAAGCCCAGTA
>JAUHQH010000007.1 GCA_030408485.1 Candidatus Neptunichlamydia sp.
CGTGGGCTCGGAGATGTGTATAAGAGACAGGCAGAAATCAGTTTAATAATAATTGAGATATTTGTAGATTGCATCTCAGTGAATATAATTGCAGATCTTTCTAACAAATCATTATAATCATATCTTAATATGTAAAATTCTTGTGCATGACCTAGGTTATGTGCAGCAGTAGAGGAAATAGACAGAGCCTTAGCTCCAGTCTGAGCATAAGAGACAAGATCTATTAATGTGCTATGCCCTTGATTTAGATTCTGTCTACTTAATTCTTTTATGTGAGAGGATGATAAGAACTTAGTGACTTGAGTTTTATCAGAAGGAAAATCTTCTTTACTAAAATCAAATTTGAGTACACCTTGATTGCTCCTCATCATACCACCTTTCAAACTAGGAAAAAAAGCTACTTTAGATTCTCCACCAATGTTTTTGAGTGCTACGTGGCAAGCGTCAAAAAACCCTTTTGGAACGAGATTAACTTTTGGAAGACCCTCAACTAAGCAACGCTTTACTTGGACAATTTTTAGACCATCTTTTACAAAGATCTTTAGCCCTTCACTTGTTTGCTCAATCGCAATATTTTTTTCTGATTGTGTTGGCTTTTCAATAGAAAAGTTGTAGCCTCCTTTAGGCTGAGTACATGTAATTGCTGACATATTCTTACTATCTCTATTTGGTTACGTTTAAGTATAGCTATCAGATCGACGGAGTGTAGATAATTGATCAGATTTTTTTAAATTAATTAGTGGGTTTGGTAATAAAAAACTTTTTTAGATATAAAAGAATAGTTTTGAGGCTTTATTGATCTTTGTTGTATAAATGCTTTTCACAGAGGGTTCTAACCCTTAAATCTCTATACCAACCTCGCAAGCTCCTTCTGCTTTGTATTTTTCAACAGAAGTCTTTGGGATAGAACTATATATCTTTTATCTTTAAACCAGTCATGTAAAGTCAGTTTATCACTATGTCCATATTGTGGAGCAAAGGGAAAAGTCTTGCGAATGGTATGGGTAAGGGTCTCTCCCACTGCGGGTCAAGAATAACAACGTCGTATATACCATCCTATTATGGCCTTGATCTCTTGGTTCTCAATTGACTCTAGGGTGGCGACTGTTTCCTCTCTAACTTTTTCAGTCCTTTATCCACTGTCTCTCTTGTTAAAGCAGGTGGCATTTCTGCCTGTTTCTTTTGCTAGTCAAGACCCTAAAAAAAGACTAAATCATCCCAAAGTCTTGCGAAAAAAAAAGAGAAGTCTTTGTGAAAAAGATCGCAAAATATAAGGAATGGGGGATGCCGATTGTATATATTGATGAGAGTGGATTTGCCTATGATATGGCCTCGAACTCATGGTGATGCTAAAAATTTAAGAGAGCGCTACTTTGGCACTCATGAGTGGGGAGCAAAAGGTCGGACAAATGCAATAGGAGGACTAACTTGAGAAAAGCCTTCTTAACTATTGCGCTATTCGACTGCGCAATTAATACAGATGCTTTTACTCCTTGGACAGAGCAAGATTTGTTACCAAAGTTGTCTACTGAAAGTGTTATAGTTATGGATAAACGCTGCGTTCCATAAAGGGTAGCTCTATGCAGCAAAAGATTAAAGCTGCAGGTCATACCTTAAAATATCTCCCTCCATATTCTCCTGATTTCAATCCAATTTAGGAGAAGTGGGCCCAGGCAAAGTCTGACCGAAGAAAATATCGATGTGGAATGGATAAACTTTTCAAGGAGTATTGTCTATAACTGAAATAAAACAATTTAGCTATAGTTCAATCGTGTTGTCATCCTTGGAATGGTTTTATTGATCAGCCAAATCAGATTCGATTGAATTGTATGCCGAACTTTTGAGTCATATTTGGTGTAAAGAAAAAAGGGTATCAATCTCTTGAATTAATGATGAAGGAAGTTCAACTTTTAAAATGGGGTCAAAGGAGCGGACATGAGAAAGGACTTGAAGGGTTTTCCAATCAAGGCTCGAAAAGGAAAGGCTCAAGGGAGCTGCGCACTTTTCGCACCGACTTTCTCCTTCAGAAATATGAGAAGCTGTGTTCTTTTCACAAGAGAGACAAGTCTCGTCGACTGCAAGAAGACCTTCATACTTAAGAAGTTTTAGCGCAAAGCTTGCCCAGAGGGTTTCAGGAAAAGAAGCTTCAGAAAGCTTTTTTAAGTAAGATGCAAGAAAATGATAAAGATTTTTCGCACTTTTTCCGGGCATTTGAGATTTTAAGATTGCTTGAAGCATTTTTCCTGCATACTCAAGATGATGGTAAGAACGACGCAAGGGGAGGTGAAGATCCAGAATTGTCCCATCGATAAAGCGATAGAGATCGGAACGCCCTTTTCTAAAGAGATATTCGCCGCGACAAGGAGGAGTCGTTAGATTCATTAGGGCAGGCTTTTTTTTAGAAAGTCTTCGGACATAAAGACTAATTACCCCTTGGTCAGGGGTAAAAAGAGATAAAATACGATCATTTTCTTTAAAAGGTACCGCTTTTAAAACGATTCCTTCAGTTTTTTCATCATTCATTTCAAGGGATCCATATGAATAGGAACAAATTATCTAATCGTCTTGAGTCGTGCAATAAAGAGAGAGTGTAAAAAACTCTCGCTAATACGTATTGTAATTAGGAATGACTGAATCTTTTACAGAAGAATCCTTGTCTAAAACATCTTGCTTGTTTATACGCAAAAAAGGAGTCAGTACTTTTTTGCCTAGGTACTTGCTCGTATTAACTTAGCTTTTTGCATCGATGTTAAAAAAAAGAAGAAATTTTAGCTACAAAAAACTTTGCCTTATAAAATAGATGCATTATCCTTCTGGAAGGAATTGTGCGATTTTGTTACATTTCTTCCAAGTTGCACCGATAGCTCAATTGGATAGAGTACCTGACTTCGGATCAGGTGGTTAGAGGTTCGAGTCCTCTTCGGTGCGCATTTCTTTAGGTAGAATCACCTCAACACCGATTATTTGAAGGAGAGTGTGCATATATAGATAGAAATTTTATTATGATCATGTAAAATGAGCTCTTCATGAATAGAAATAAGGAGCAAGATGACTCACTGCAGGAAGCGTTAAGAGGAGCCATACTACTAAAAATGTAAGGTTCATTGCTATTGAGTCAAGGGTAATAGCAATACGCGGCCGCCATTTAGGTCGGATGACAAGGGGCATTAAAGTGGTTTTTAAAAGTGACGCGACTTAAAAATCCTCAAATCTTTGCCGAGTATTAGAATACATTTCTATCCATCTTTAAGTGATCACCCTCAAAAATTCGAGAGCTTGGCAAAGCTATCTTTCGTTTATAAAAAACGACAATTTTTTTGGAGAAAAACTCTTGTTTAATTTAGAATGAAGCCTCAACAAAAGGGGTTAGTTATGACTAAAAGTTCTCAGAAATTCGACGACCAAGAATATACGATTAGTGTTGTTGGGAAAAATATTGAAATCACAAAACCCATTCGAGGTTATCTCGAAGAGAAGATTGCTAAGATTGAAGCATTATCGATTGATATCATTGATGTAAAGGTTCGACTAGATGTTCAAAAGCTCAATCACATAGTCGATATTTTTCTAAAATTTTCTCACTTTAGAGTCAATGTGAGAGCAATTACTGAGAATATGTACTCTGCTATCGATAAGTCTTTTGATAAACTCTATACAAAACTTCGCAAGTGGAAAAGTCGAATTCAGGACCATCATAATAAAGGGGTTGCTGTCACTGAAATGGAAGTGAATGTTCTAGAGCATGCTCAACATGAAATCGAGGAAAGTAACCAAGGAATCATTGATGCGAATAACGATGATCTTCAAAAAGATTACGCCCTTCCAAAAGTGGTTAAAAAGAAAAAACGTTCTCTTAAAACGTTGACAATCGATGAAGCCATGATGAAAATGGAACTTTCTAACGATAATTTTAAGGTCTATCGCTCAGAGGAAGATCAAGCACTTAAAGTGATCTACAGGAGACGGGATGGCAGCTATGGTGTCATCTCTCCAGAATAAGAAGGTTTACGACCCGATTCGAAAAAAGTGGGTGATTGCAACTCCCGAAGAGCTTGTGCGACAAAAGGTTTTGAATCTCCTAACGGATGAGCTCGGATATCCCCCTCATGCAATTGCAATAGAAAAAAAACTTTCTGAACTCCCTCATCTCCAACAAGAGGAAGTTCCGATGAGACGACTTGATATTCTTTGCTATGAAACTGCAACCTTATCTCCACTCCTTTTGATCGAGTGCAAAGGGGTGCCTCTTCAAGAAAAGATGCTTGCTCAAGTGATGGGCTACAATGCTTTTATTAAAGCCCCACTTATTTGTCTTGCTAATGATGGGGAATTCTTATTAGGATGGGAAGGTCCAAAACGGGCGATGACTCTTGATCGGTTGCCTAGCTATAGAGAGTTATGTGATGAAACCTCTGGAATGGGTGAAACAAGATCTTCTAGAATCTCTTGAAAAGAAAAATCCTCTCCTTGCCTTTCTGTTTTTAACAGGACAAAAAGGTGGGGGAGAACTTTCTCATTTTTCTCTTCCAAAAGGGAGGACAGAGGCTCTTTATGTCATTGGTTTAGGACAGGAAAATTGGCAAGAAAAACTCATTGATTGGATTGAAGAAGATCAAAATAGAAAAGTTTATCTGATTATTGACTGTCTCTTATACACATC
>JAUHQH010000008.1 GCA_030408485.1 Candidatus Neptunichlamydia sp.
ATTGTCTTCAACAGAAAATAAAAGACTTAGACAAAAAAACAACCTTTAAAGAGACTCCCTAAATTCAAAAAAAGAGGGTTGAACGATAGCTTTAGGTTTCCAGAGCCTTAAACATATTCAGGTAGAAAAACGAATCTCAGCTATGAAGGAGGAACCTCTGAAACATGGGTGACTTACAGTTTCACCTGAGAAGTTCTGCAAAAAATTTTAGTGGGATAGGCTCAAGTAGTCTGGTATACTGAAAGGGATGAAAATCCAAAAAATAGTTGCTCAAGTTAAAGAAGAATTTCAGACATATTCAAGAGGGCAAAAGCTCTTTCTCTTCTTTGCGATGCTTTGTGGTTTTTTCATTACAGCTGAATATGCAATTATAAAGCCAACAAGTAACTCAATATTCCTGACCTATTATAGCGTCAAGCTTTACCCATACGCTTGGCTTCTAACTGTTCCTTTAAACCTCGTTGTTGTCACCCTTTATAATCGGTTTCTCTCTAAGCTAGGTTGTTTCAAGATGTTCCTCTGCACGATTTTTTTAACGATGGGGATTAATGTTTTATCAGGAGCTTTTGTTCAACAGTTTCCTCCTCTGACTTTCCTTCTTTACATATGGAAAGATATCTATGTTCTCTTGATGTTTCAGCAGCTTTGGTCAGTCATCCATACAAAAACAGAGATCTCTAAAGCTAAGTACTTGTATGGCATTCTTTTTGGTGTGAGTGGGATAGGAGCGATTTTTGGAAGTTTAGTCCCGAGTTTTTTTGCTGTAAAAATGGGGTCAGAGCCTCTTCTTTATATGACGATTCCTCTCTATCTTTTCTTTATCTGGGCATATCATCAAATGCTGAGCCGAAGTGGGATCGAAGGGGAGGATCATATGCAAATCAAGAAGGCAAAAGGAGGTTTTAGATTGATTCGATCTTCTTCTGCCTTAAAGTTCATCCTTCTCATTGTGATATTAATGCAGCTTTCAACCACAATCATGGACTATCAATTCAATAACTTCCTTCAGCAGAAATTTCCAATGCAAGATCTTAGAACCCAATTTTATGGACGTCTTTGGGGAATGATTAATATCTGCAAACTTTGTCTTCAATTCTTTGCGACCTTTTTACTCGTTCAGTTTTTGGGTCTTAGAAAAAGTCACTTCGTGGTTCCTGGAATATTATTAGGGAATGCAGCCCTTACCCTTATCGCACCTTCATTTGGGGTTATCACTTATGGATTTAGTGTGATTAAAACCTTTGATTACTCGATTTTCAATATTTTGAAAGAAATGCTCTATGTACCACTCAAGACCGACGAAAAATTTAAAGCGAAAGTAGTCATCGATGTTTTTGCTTATCGCTCAGCAAAAGCTTTTGCATCTCTTTTCGTTATTGCCTTAAGAGTTCTTTCTCCAGAAAAACTACCCTATGCCTATTCTTGGGGCCCTTTTACTCTATTTGTAGTATGGATTGGAGCTGTATTTTTCTACTCCCACCGGAGACAAGAAAAACTCCTTGAAGCTTGATCCCAATATTATTATCATGAATCCCCAAACCAGGAGATATCAATGAGTAAGGTAAAAAGAACATTTCAAAACGGAGAAGAAACAATAGAGGTTGATCTCGATCCTTTTGATATTTTTCATGATCCACTTCTGAATAAAGGAACAGGGTTCACGAGCGATGAACGAACCCAACTGGGTCTCCATGGGTTGATCCCTTATCACACATCAACGATTGAAGAACAGGTCAAAAGACGTTATGCTAACTTTTGTGCTAAAGAAAACGACATCTCTAAGTATAAATTTCTCTCCACCCTTCAAGATAGAAATGAAACCCTCTTTTATCGGTTATGTAGTGAATATCCTGAAGAGATGCTTCCTTATATCTATACCCCTACAGTCGGTGATGCTTCTTTAAACTTTAGTTATCTATATAGCCAAAATAGGGGAGTATATATCTCCTATCCTCATAAAGATCGCATGGAAGAAATCATCAACAATATTCCTCGAGATCGTGTGGATGTCATTGTTGTGACTGATGGAGCTCGTATCTTAGGGCTTGGAGATCTTGGAATGGGAGGGATGGCTATACCCGTTGGAAAACTTGCTCTTTATTCTCTCTTTGGGGGAGTCCATCCAGCTTATACTCTTCCGATTACTCTTGATGTTGGAACCAACAACAAAACTCTTCTTAATGATCCCCTATATCTAGGTTGGCGTAACGAAAGACTTTCAGGGAAAGAATATGATGAGTTTGTTGATGCCTTTATTCAGGCGATTACAAAGCGCTACCCCAGAGTCTTGGTTCAATGGGAAGACTTTTCAAAAGAGCAAGCTCAACCATTGCTCGACCGTTATCGAGATAAAATTTGCTGCTTTAATGATGATATTCAAGGAACTGCAGGAGTCGTTGTTGCAGGTCTTTTTGGAGCTCTTAAAGGAATCAATGGAGACATTAAGGATCAACGGATCGTCTTTTTCGGAGCTGGTTCTGCTGGAATTGGAATTGCTGAACTCGTGACGCAAGCAATGATGGAAGAAGGGATGACTCGTGAGGAAGCAAAAGAGCGGATCTTTGTCATGGGAAGAAATGGTCTTGCCCACACAGGGTTCCAAGAACTTGATGACCTCAAGAAACGCTTTGCTCAGAAAGAAGAAGCGATCCAAAAGTGGGACGTAGAGCATATGCGAAATATTACGCTTCTTGAAACAGTTAAACACGCTAAACCTACGATCCTTATTGGGACTTCAACTCAACCAAGTACTTTTACAAAAGAAGTAATTACTGAGATGAAAAAACATGTTGTACGCCCTATCATTTTCCCTCTTTCTAATCCTACGTCTAAATCTGAAGCACAACCTGCTGATCTTATGAAGTGGACGAAAGGGCAGGCTTTGATTGCAACAGGAAGCCCTTACCAACCTGTAAAATATGAATGGAAGAGTTACGTGATTGGTCAATGCAATAATGTCTTTATCTTCCCAGGCGTTGGTTTGGGTGTCATCGCATCAGGAGCGACACGAGTGACAGATCGAATGTTTTTAGAGGCTGCAGAAGTTCTGAGTCTCTATGCACCCATTATTAATGATCCTTATGCCTCATTATTTCCACGTCTTAGAGAATTGAGATCAATCTCTAGAGATGTTGCCATTGCTGTAGCAAAAGAAGCGATTAAAGAAGGCGTTTGCCTCAATCCTCCGAAAGATATTGAACAGGTTGTGAAGGGCAATATGTGGGAGCCAAAGTATCCTAATTTGAAGAAAATGAAAAAATAATCGTTCTATAGAAACATTTTTCTTGTCGATAGTATTAAGATTAGGAGATAGGATGTAGGTTGTTACGAGAGACCAAGGGTTGGCGCCCAATACGAGCTTGCTCAAAAAGTAGGCCTAAATCGTGAGGCTTTGTCAAATATCGAAAACAACCATTGTCAAATAAAAGCTGAAGAGTTAATCCGTTTTACGGATGCTCTTGAAATGAGTTGTGACCACCTTATCTTTTAGGTCGCATTTCCCTAGACGGGGTTAATTTAGCCAATATTTATTCCTGTTCTTAGAATGCAAACAGGATCAGAAGACCTTTTCAACGCCTTTAGCATTATTTCTTGGCCGGAACTAGCCATTATGGGAGCAGCTCTATTTTCGGTTTATGGTTGGATTCTTCTTCGGATCATAGTTAAAGAGCAAACCCTTTCTCCCATATATGCCAATGGTTATAGCATGTTAATTGGGGGAGCTATGGCCCTTGCCCACTCTTTTTTGATCGATTCTTGGACACCCACGCCTGTTATTAATAATCACTTCTTTCTATTCATCCAAGGGATTGTCCTCATGATATTTTTTTCCAATATCCTTTGTTTTAATCTTTATGGATACATGTTAAAGAGGTATACGGCGACTTTTCTCTCTTTTATGGGACTGCTGAGTCCAATCTTTGCTTCCATTAGTAGCTGGATTATCCTTAAAGAGACGCCTTCTTGGTAAATCTTCTTTCAGTCACTTATTATTCATGTACCTGTGCCATGGAAAGTCTGTCTCTTATACACATC
>JAUHQH010000009.1 GCA_030408485.1 Candidatus Neptunichlamydia sp.
GTTAAATAAGGTACTGCTTGAAAAGTTTCGTAGTCGAGAGTTAGGGGACTATCCGATATGTGTATTTTAGGTACTCGCTATGAAAAATTTAGAGAAAATGGATAGTGTAAAAATTTAGCAGTTCTCACTCCAAAATAAAGAGGGTAAAGGGCTTCCTCCTCCTTTGAGCAGTATAGTAAGGATCGATGGTCTATCCGCAGACCTTGACTTTAAAGGGGCTGTTGAAAAGATGACTAAACCCCCTACGGTGATTTTTATAGTAACTATGAAATCGTATAAGGAATTATGCCCAAGGGCTACCATCACCTGAATAGAGATCAGAGATGTCAGTTATATACCTTATCATTAATAGCTAATGCATTGGAAGTACTTGGAAGTACATAGATCAACGATTTATCAATATGTCTGGGAAGAAAAACGTAAGATACTTTTTCTTAACAGTAACAGCGGGTAATGGAAAAGAGTTTGCTTGTTATAAGGCATTGTCTTGAGACAATTTTTTATTTGCTAAATAAACCTTATCGCTTTTGGGAAAGGGGTCTTATGAGCATACAAATGGGTTGGTGCCGTCAGTACCTTCCTAAAAAACAAAACTTTTATGAAAATGATGTAACAGATGAAGACACAATAGAGCTCGAAAAGTGCTAAACTTCTAGACATCGCTCGAGGTTTTTACTCAGTCCAGTAAAAAGGATGCTATTTTTCTATTTCAGAATTGAATTGGCGCGATGAAAACTAATTTAGGCGATGATCTTCCAACTTTCAATAGTTCCTTAAGTTCTAAACAGCCCCATCCTTACAGGTAAGGTGGCCAGTGATCATGTTCAGATTTTTATCAGCTATAAGTCGATACACAAAGGTATTTTTTTGGCAGAGGTTATTTAGTGGTGAGCTGATGATTCGATTCAGTCATACATTGATGAGCAAGAAGGTGAGTGCAGTCGATTTGAAATCGACCCCTAATGAACTCCTCGACTTGCAGGCGAGGCGTTGTTTAGTTTTGATGACTTTATGTTTTTCTGATATATTTGAAATATCGAATGCTCCTTTTGGTCACTTGCTGAAGCAATGACCTCACCGTTTTGCGACCCATATTGTTCTTTACTTATGTTTTATCATATCCGACTCTTTTTCTTTAGATGCAAAGCGAATATCAAACTCCTGAAGATGGTTGCTATTTAGTCCCTGCATGTTTTTATGGTGTAGAGATGTTGTTTTTACATAAAATAGCGGGATCATAGGTAATTCTTCCCATAGAATTTTCTCTGCACTATGAAAGAGATCTTTTCTTTGTTTATCATTTTGTGCGTTACTAACATGATCAAATATTGATTCGAAACAGAGGTTGTTCCACCTGGTGGGATTTTTAGTATGAGCTGCATTAGAAAAGATCCCTAGAAAATATATCGGATCAAAAATTCTATCTGCCCATGCATAAAGTCGCACTCCAAAAGGCTGGGTCAAATTTTTTGTAGATGATAACTCACAGGTTGTTGTACATACATCCCAATTAACACCAAGTGCTTCGTTGATTTGGGTGCAGACAAGCTGAGCTGTATGAAGGCTGCTTTCCAATGCATGTAGCTTTTGTTTAAAGATTGTTTTATAAACAAGACTGTCTTCTGTCATAGCTTCTATCATCAGTAGTCGAGATTGAGAGATGTCTTTTTCTAACTTTGATTGAAACCGAGAAAAGCGATAAATTGGAGAGAAAAATGATGTAGTGGAGGCAGCGCTTTTTGAGAAAGAGTAAGCAATTTTTTCTCTATCAACTGCCAAGGAAATTGCTTTTCTTACTTTTTTATTGTGAAAAGGAGGAATTGAACAATCGAAGCAGAGGTAACGCATAACAGTACCTCCTTGAAGAGACTTGACATTCATATTTTTAACAGAGAGCGAAATAGGGTTTTTATAAAAATAGTCAAGGAGCGCGTCAACTTTTTTATTGAAGAAAAGTTTTTTCCCTTCTTCTTGTGAGACGAAGGGGATAGTGACGTGTTTGAGTTTAACTTTTTGTGCTTCCCAATAGAGGGGATTTTTTTTCAAGATGACACCACCGGTTTTCTCTTTTTGTTCTAGACAAAAGGGACCATTGCAGACATAGGAATTTCCTTGAGTGTCAGACCAGCTAGGATAGGTTTCATCGATCTTTTGGCAGATGGGAGAAAAGAGGGTGAGAGAGCAGATTTCTAAGAAGGAGGTACAGGGGCTAAGGAGCTGAACCTCTAAAGTGTGATCATCAAGGGCTACAGCTCCAAGAGCCTCGGGAGGCATGATCCCTTCTTGAATGTCTTTTGCATGTTGAATGCAATTAAAGAGGTAACTAAGAGGAGCTAAATTTCTCTGTGTCAGGATCATTCTCCAGCTATATAGGAAGTCGTTAGCTGTTAAGGGCATTCCATTAGACCATGTGCTTTTTCTGAGAGAAAAGCGGTAACGTTTTCCGTTGTCAGAGATGTCGATGTTGTGGCTAATGGCAGGTTCTGGTTTTTCTGTTTTCCCAATGCGCATAAGTCCTTCAAAGAGCATTTTGTGTAAATAGCTACTCTCTTCTTCTGTTCCTGTCCGTGGATCGAAGGAGTTAAAGTGGGATGTTGTGCAAAGTCGTAGGGTGCCTTGATCTTCTTTTTCCGTTTGGAGTGTGTCAATAAGGGCTTGAGCTTCTCTTTGAAAGGTATCTCTTTCCTCAGGGTTAGAGTTATTCAAGAAAACGATGAAGAGGATCTTGTCTTCTTTGACGATGGATGCGAAGCAGGGATGAGAAAAGGATTGCATCACAAGGGTTTTCCATTTTTTCTTAAGTTTTTGGTTAACTTTGAAAAGGGCTCCAACCCATCTTTTTGTTTCGATCAACATATGGGGAGGACCCTCATTTTTTTGCAGCATCTTTTCCATCTCTAGGTAAATTTCTTTCAATATAGGGATAGGCGTGGTTCCACGATGTTCTTCTGGAGTGATCGAATCGAAAAAGGTGCGGAGCAAACCATAAGGGGAAGGAAAGTGCTTGGTAAGGGCATGAAAATTTTTTTCGATTTTTTCAAGGAGTCCTCCATTGATATCTCGAAAGACTCCAATGGCTTTTTGAAGGCGCTTACATACCTTTTGTCTTCCTTCAATGAAGGAGAAGGGGTGAGGAGGGGTGAGTTCGATTTTAAAGATGATTCCCTCTTTTTTGTCCTTATTACAGCGGAGCGTTTCTTCAACCTCAGGAGAGTGAATCAGCTCTGAAAAGGAAGAAGAGTCAAGAGGGGAGGTTGCACACAGTACAACGCAAAACACCATTCCACTGGATTCTTCTTTGTGGAGGTCTATAAAAACGGAAGGAATATCTCCCATATTCGTGTCATTCATGAGCCAACAGAGAGTTTTCACGGACGCTTCTATTGAGGGGATGGGGACTTTTCTCCGATCGACAAAGGTATGAGCTGTTTCTTCAAAATCTTCTAAAAGATTTTCCACATCATCTGGAGAAAAGTCACCAGCCTCTTTTTGGACTTCAAAATAGAAGAAGGTACGGTTTTGTTTGCTGTGGATAAAAGGAAGGGTGGTTTCTTCGACAAGGAGGAGGTGGGGATGGTGGTTTAAAAAGGTGTTTTTTAGATCCTCTATTTCTCCATGCACCCCTTTTAGATCAGCAAAGAGTCCCAAGAGAGTTTTTTTCTGAAAGGGAAAGGAGACTTCGTGTAGAAAATATGTTAACCTACAGGAGGAGTGTTGTTCTTCCTCATGGCAAAAGAACTTAAGCAGAAAACAAAAAAAGGAAAAGGCTCTCCTCTCTACAAATGTTGGTTCCATATTCGATAAGATGTAATGGGCAATACTTAAGCAAAAATGATTAGAGAGCTGTGGATTTTCTCTAAGAATGATATCGACCATTTGAAAAAGTTTGCGATAATGATTCGAACCTGAGTTAGAATCGTCTAGAAATTCCTTTGGATGATGCATGGACATTGGCTCAAAGTGGGAAGGTTGAATTAAAAAAAAGAAGTTATCTATAAATTCTTTTTTAATCAACCATTTGATTGTTATTTTTAACAGGTAGTGTACCATTTGTTCTGCAAATTCAAGTCCTATTGTGTCAACAGAAATTGAATTTCTTCGGGTGGTATTCCCAGAACTGACACATCAAAATTCGCCTAAAAAATACTTTCTTCGAAAGCTTGGAAAATAAGGAACATTTTTTTTGGATTAATCCAATCTCCACTTCCTCTCGGTTCTTTTTTTAGTGTTCTGCTCCTACTCATTGCCAATTCTATTTCGGAAAAATAAAGTTCAACATCCTCAAATAGACTTCCTTGATTTTTCTTTAGAGCCATAATAAAATAGTCTCCTCTCTGCTCAATAATTGTAGCTCCAATTTCTGTTTGGGTCATCATTGCATCTACTGTTATTATGGTTTTCTCAGAGCTTAGGCGGAGCAGAGATTTCCCTTCCCTTCCAATCAATCGATAACTAACCTGCAAATTTTTCCTCACTACAATCCCAACCATTCAGAATATGGAGCTTTTGCTCATTAATTTTCCAAGAAGAAAGTCCTCGAATCGACTTCCCATCTAAAGCTATAACTCTCTGATTGTGCTCATTTTTCTTTCGAAGCC
>JAUHQH010000010.1 GCA_030408485.1 Candidatus Neptunichlamydia sp.
ACCGCTATGGCTTTTATAGAGCTCTTCTTACAAGGGTTCTCATAAGAAAGAATAGCAGATGCTGCAATATGTGATGCGAGGAGGGCTCCATAAGGTATGGTTGCCTTGGACAAAAATGCTACCTGACGATTCTTCCATAGGACGCTAGTAGTGACTATGGTGATGAAAGATTCTATTAGAAAGACGTTTTTTGAGTCTCGTAAAAATCCTTGGTAACTTTGTGTCATATTGTCCTATCTTTTTATCGAGAAAAATTTTCGTTACAAGTCTTCCTCTAGTTGTTGTTTAAGGAGGATTTTATAATAAGCAAGGATTTCATTCGATGTTTAAAATTTACCTTTGATTTCTTGAGTAGTCACTAGATAGCTTGATCGACTTAATAGATCATCTCCTCACTTTTTAGAGACCACTTTAGTACTCCTTGTCATCCGACCTAAATAGTGAGACGTATTCCTACTTATGGGGGCGTTGAAAACTGCAGGGTTTTTCGGATAAACGTAAGATTTCTCTTAAAAACTCATTTCCTCAGATGGAAAAAAGAATTAGGATTTTCAACCCTTTCAAAAATCAAGTCAGGAGATCTCTCAAAGATTAAAAGCCTATTACACAAGTCATTGACAATAAAAATGCTCAGTGTGGGACTCGAACCCGTACGACCCAAAGATCAAGGGATTTTTTTAAGTCGCTACCAGTTTAGTAAACCAGCTAAAATCACATAACACAAGACTAAAAGAGACAACAGCTTAAATCTAGTTCGATTGCGCTGCTTTTGTCTGATTTATGCCCATTTCTTCCAATCTAGTGCGTAAAAATTGCGTAATGCCACAAGCAAAAGGAAAAGAAGAGATCCTTTTATGAGATCACGAAACAAACCGTTGATTGACAACTTGGAAAGCGAGATCTAAAGTGACTTAAAAAAAATTTAAATCGACAGTTCCAGAGCCTTTCATGGGAAAACTGAACTTTTTCACGCATTGCGCCCTTCTAGCTACAACACCATCGCTGTTCCCCTATCCAGAGCAACCTCTCCGTCAAGCCACTCCTCAAACAGTGAACTGGTTAGGAGACTGGTGGTGGAATGATTAGGAGCAAGCCGCAGAATGAGTCCGCCCGACGACGTATGATGGAATCATGCAGATGCCTGAGGATTTAGAGTCCGGCGAACTTAAGAGAAAATATCCACCTGAGCAGCTGTAGCGTGTGAATGAATATCTAGCGACTCTTGATCCTTCCTGATGAATTTGATGAAAAAGAAGCACTAGAAGAGGATGTCTATGGTTTGATGTATGGGGAAGATAGTAGCTTTGAATTAACGCATTACTTGAAAAACAACAATATCCCCGCTGTCCTTAATGGTTATTCGGGTTATAACATCATTCAGTATGGTAAAATTAGCAAGGCATGGAAAAAGACCAAGAAATTCGTCAAGAAGTATAAGAAAAAGATCATCATTGGAACTGTTGCTGCTGTGGCTGTAGTCGCAGCATCTTCTGATTCTGGCCACTCTGGGTCAGAAAATCGGAATCAAAGGAGGAAGCTTCTGCTGTGTCTCCTGCCTCTAAGGAGGCTGCTTCGCCTATCGATATAAATGAACCTCCCGTGATGAAAGAAACCATCGACAAACATGTTGCTTATCTGAAATGATTAATAGTAATGGCGCTATCAATGTTAAAGAGTTTTCAAAGTTAGGAAGAGTCCTAGATAGAGCAGGGTATACTAAGGCAGGAAGAGGTTCAATGAAGCATGGATACCGAAAAGAAAGAACTGTTTTTGAAAAACCCCTTGGTAATCCAGGACAAATAAATGAACATGGCCAAAAAGTTTTAGAGAATATTTTAAATCATCCAGAAAAAAAGTCGTTCAATATACGCACAAAATCCATGGACCGGTTATTGAATAGACTTCCTTGATTTTTCTTTAGAGCCATAATAAAATAGTCTCCTCTCTGCTCAATAATTGTAGCTCCAATTGCTGTTTGGGTCATCATTGCATCTACTGTTATTATGGTTTTCTCAGAGCTTAGGCGGAGCAGAGATTTCACTTCCCTTCCAATCAATCGATAACTGATCTGCAA
>JAUHQH010000011.1 GCA_030408485.1 Candidatus Neptunichlamydia sp.
CAGATGTGTATAAGAGACAGCAAGAAGGACTACACGTATCAGAGGCTGAACGCTATACAATTCTTTCTCCAGAAGAGAGAAATCAAGGTCTAGCACAAGCTAGAGAAAATATCTCCCCATCAGGGATTTCTGGATTTTTTAGATCTGTACTAAATACAATTATTGGTTGGTTCTCAAGTGATCAAGCACAACTTAACTCTGCTAGAGCACTACTAGCAAAACCAACGACACAGCTAACTGCTGCTACTAATTTCATGACACGATTTAATGTTAAAATAGAAGGAGTCGGAGTAAATGAAGATTTTGCTCCAATGACTTTTAAGAATTTTGATCAATATATTGAAGCGTTACGAAACGATCAAGTGCTCATTAAAGATATAGAAAGTGAGACTGGATTTACTCCTGTTACTCCTAGTCAATCCTGTGAAAATCGACAGGATGGTCTTGAGATGCAGTTCTTCATGCTTGGTCTTAAGGAAGACTTAATTCGACTTGCCCCTCAGGTGATTAATGTTGGTAACAATTTAAGAAAGTATCTTGCATTAACTACTGATAAAGTCTTATACGAAGTTCAAAAAACTGTTTGCGCATGGAGAAAAGCAATTCGAACTGTTGGAGCAACTGTTTCTGATGCAGAATTCCGTGGCATTGTTATAGCGGCAAGTCAAAAGCTTGGTGAGACAGTTAATAGACCTAAATTTGTTGAAACACAAGCTATTGCTGATTGGGCGCAGATGGGTCAACAAAACTTTGTTAACGAAGCTGCACAACAGTTTGCTCAAGTGGTTAAAACTCTTAAAAAAGAAGCTCCAAAGGATCAAGAAGACCAAAATATGGAAGCACTTACAACGCTTCTTGCTAGCATAGATACGCGAGCTAGAGAGCTTTCCGAGCTCCTTAGCAATCAAGACACTAACACCATTACAGATGATCTGCTTGCAATACTCAACAAACATGAAGGGTTTAGGGCAGCTTTAAAAACTGTTCAAGATGAACTTAAAGAAGTTGTACGGACAAACCAAGACGTTGCAGCCCTTACTCAAGAAACAATGGATGCAATGCTTGCAGGGCAAACGGGGATCATTGAAGCAGAAAAAACACTTACAGGTACACCTCTTAAAGGTGAAGCTGCAATAGCTGGATCATTTAGAGGATTACTTGACCCAAAACACGCCATGAGCCTACTCATGGCTGGTGGAATGTCTGAAGAAGAAGCTAAAACTAAAGTCGCAGTTGACTTCCAAGAACATGCTAAGCGCGCTGTTGATACGTTTACACGTGTAGAGACAGCTCTTGCTAATACAATTTACAAAAACGACGCTGTCATTGCTGAAGGGGAACGAAAAGCAGAAATTGCTTTAGAAAAGCTTCAACTATTGAACCAATTCATTAGTGAAGACAATAAAGATGAAATGGACGTAGATCCAGAGATCGAAACCGATCCAATTAATCTTCCAGATTCAAAAAAAGCGCGCCAAGTATTTATTGCTGGAGAGCTTAGAGAAGTTTTATTAGAAAGATTCGAAGCTTTAGCAGGAAATACTGATGAAGAAGCTCACGCGACACTTCTTAAACAACTGATTGTACAACTTGGACCCGAAGGAACAAAAACTGTTCTTGGAGCTCAAGTCGATATGAAAAAGATCTTCACTTGCCTGACAACAAGGTCAGGACAGAATGTTGCTCACTCTAAAAGAGAGCTATTAACTTTTGCTGATGCTAAAGATGGTAAGCCAAGAGGAATCGATCAGCTTCGCTCTCTTATCAGTGAGAACCGTGCAGCTCTAGAACAGTCAAAAGCCGAACGGCGAAAAGTTGAAGAAGCAGTAGCGCGATTACGATCAGAGAGGCAAGAAGAGTCTCCTTCAAGAGTCATTAAAGATTCTCCTGAGCTAATACCACTAGAAGCTCAGATAGATAAGAGTGACTCAACATCTCTATTTAGTGATCGTGAAGTTAAACCTCAAAAACTTAACATATTTCAAATGTCCAGAAACTCAACAAAGCAAGAAAGGTCACTGGAGAAAAATATACACCTATTCACTCCTTCTGAAGGAGAAGGTGACGATGTATTAGAAGAAAGCAGGCTAACTGCCCCACATCCTATCCCATATCCTGGACGCGTTGAACAGAAAGACATTGAGTATGATACGATGTCTAACTCAAGACTTAGTCTAAATAAAGACGAGGAAAGCTCCGTCGTCTTGAAAAATTCTTTGATAGCGGTTACTAACGAAAAGTGTCTTTTGGAGGAGAGTGAATCAAGTCTAATTGATGATGAAACTTCTAGTGAAGAATACGAAGCTCTTCAACAAGAATTTGAAGAAGTGCGATTAACTCAAGGTAATCTTATAACAAGATTGACTGGAATTCTCAGAAGAATATTCGGCTCATAATCAGTATAGAGAAGACGACTATGCACTAAGGTTCATCTGAATCCTTAACTTCTGAAAGGCCCCTACGGTTTCCCGTAGAGGCCTTTTTCTTTCTATGCGGTCTTGTGGTAAAATTAAGAATGGATCGGTCGATCAACAAGAGCTAGAGCTCCTTCTTTAAGGGCTTCGGAAAAGGTTGGATGTGCATGACAGGTATGGGCTAAATCAAGAGCTGTGACCCCTGTTTGAAGAGCCAGGGTAACCTCAGCGATCAACTCGCCGGCATGGACTGAGATAATATGAGCTCCCAGGAGGGTCTGGGTCTGAGCATGAGCGATCAGCTTCACGAACCCAAAATCATCATCCCCTCCTGAGCACCGAGCCCGAGAGTTTGCTTTGAAGGGAAACTGCCCTGTTGCGATGGGGATATTCCGGGCTTTAGCCTCTTGTTCAGTGAGTCCAACGGCACTAACTTCGGGGTGGGTATAGACAACGCTTGGCATCGCAATGTAGTCGATATGGGGCGTTTTACCAGCAAGGAGTTCTGCGACAGCATACCCCTCTTCTGAGGCTTTATGGGCGAGCATGGGGCCGCCGACGAGGTCTCCAATGGCATAGATATGGGGATGAGTGGTTCGAAAGTTCGAGTCGATGGGGATAAACTCCCTTTGATCAGGGGTGATTTGAACCGCTTTAAGGCCAAGGTTTTGGGTATAGGGACGACGTCCAATGGAGAGGAGAATTTTATCGGCCGATAGAGACTCGCCTCCCTCGATGGAGAGGGTCACCCCAGATTTTGTTACCTCAGCGCCAGCGACTTTGGAGGATAGCTGAAAGGTGAGCCCTTGTTTGGTAAGGGTTTTCTGGAGAGCTTTTGAAACCGCATCATCAAGGGTGGGGCAGATCTTATCGAGAAACTCAACGAAGTGCACCTCTGTCCCTAGCCGGGAATAGACAGAGCCAAGTTCAACGCCAATAATCCCTGCACCGACAACAATCATTTTCTTAGGAATTTCCTTGAGGGCTAGGGCTCCTGTTGACGAGAGGACGGTTTCTTCATCAAAGGGGAGAAAAGGGAGAGGTGTTGGTTCGGAACCAGTCGCTAGGATGAAGTTCTTTGCTAAGTAATCGGTCCCATCAACGGTTAGAGTGTGAGGATCTTTGAAGGTTGCTGTCCCGGTAATCGAGCTTACTTTGTTCTTCTTAAAAAGGGCTGAAATTCCCATGTTGAAACCACTAATGACTTCCCTTTTCCGCTTCATCATTTGAGAAAAGTTAACTGTGGGGCTCGCTTCAATGCCATGGGTTTTTGCATGGTGAAGGATATTGACATACATTTCTGAGGATTGGAGGAGGCACTTGGAAGGAATACAGCCGATATTGAGGCAGGTTCCTCCTAAAACCTTTTCTTTCTCAACGCAGGCTGTTTTCAGACCCAGTTGAGCAGCCCGTATCGCTGCAACGTAGCCTCCAGGGCCAGCGCCAATAACGATTAGGTCAAATTCCTCAGTCATCGGTCTCTCCTAAGAGAAGGCGTTCAGGTTTTTCAAGGAGCTCTTTCACTCTGACAAGGAAGGTGACGGCTTCTTTTCCATCGATGGTCCGGTGGTCATAGCTCAAAGCAAGATACATCATGGGGCAGATCTCAATTTTGTCGTCAATGACAACGGGACGTTTCACAATGTTGTGCATCCCAAGAATGGCGCTTTGAGGTGGGTTTAAGATTGGGGTTGAAAGCATTGAGCCAAAGACTCCCCCATTGGTGATGGTAAAGGTTCCTCCTTGGAGATCTTCAATCGCAATCTTTCCTTCGCGGGCTTTTTGAGCAAAGGTTTGAATCCCTCTTTCAACGCCTGCAAAGGAGAGCGTTTCAGCATTTCTTAAAACAGGGACCATGAGTCCTTTGGGCGTTGAGACAGAGATACTGATATGCATCCCATCATTATACACAATTTCATCTCCATCGATAAAGGCATTGACATCGGGAAGTTCTTTTAAAGCAGCGCAGCAAGCTTTCACAAAAAAAGACATGAAGCCAAGCTTCACATCATGCTTTTTCATGAAGGCATCTTTTTCGCGCGCTCGAATATCCATGACAGCAGACATATCGACTGCGTTAAAGGTGGTGAGCATGGCTGTGGTATTTTTTGCTTCGACAAGCCGTTTAGCAACGGTGCGACGAAGGCCCGACATCCGCTTCCGGGTTTGCCCTACTTGCGCAACCTTTTTTGGAGCTTGAACTTTGACTTCTGGGGCTGGAGTTGAAGGAGGTGATGGCGTCGTCTTTTCTTTCCCGATGGAGACTACATAGTCATCAACGGAGCGACGAACCCCTTCATCTGTTGAGGGAGGAGGTGGTGGTGGGGCTTCGTTTTTTTTCGGCTCTGGAGCGGCGGTAGCCTTTACCTCTCCTTTTCCTTCGGTATCGATAAAGCCGATAACTTGATTAGGTTTGACGATGTCATCGACAGCAATGGTGAGATTAAGGGTTCCAGAATCTGCGGCATATAGGACTTGGTTGACTTTGTCGGTTTCTAGCTCGAGAACCTGATCATCTTTATTCACAAAGGTTCCACTTGCAACCATGATTACTGCAACCGTTGCTTCTGTTACCGATTCCCCTACTGGTGGAACTGTTATTTCTACTTTCATGAACCTATCCTATTATTCAAGAGCCTCTTTGAGGAATTTTGCAAGCTCTAGTTTATGCAATGCGCCAGATCCTGCTGCTGGCGATGCGCTTGTTTCCCTTCCGACATACCTTAATGAGAGTTTTTCGGGAAGGAGCTTTTCTAAAGTAGGACGGATGTGAAAATAAGCGCCCATATTTTCATGTTCTTCTTGCACCCAAAAACACTCTGTTGCTGAAACATATTTTTTGAGCATTTTCTGAATCTTTTGTTCATCAAGAGGATAAAGTTGTTCGATCCGGACGATTGCAATGGAGAGGTCTTTACGATGATCGATTAAATCATAGTAGACTTTCCCAGTGCATAGGATGAGCCTTTTCACATTTTGAGGGTTTGATGGATCATCGATGACTGTTTGGAAGGTTCCTGTGGAAAACTCTTCAGGAGCACTTAAAGAGGGTGGATACCTGAGAAGCGCTTTAGGGGTAAAAATGATGAGGGGTTTTTTAATTTCAGTCACTCCTTGTCGTCTGAGAATATGAAAGAGTTGTGCGGGAGTGGAGGGAGTAACGATAAGAATACTATTATTGCCCGCTAACTGGAGAAACCGTTCAACCCTTGCAGAAGAGTGCTCGGGGCCTTGCCCTTCGTATCCGTGGGGAAGAAGGAGGGTTAAAGGGGAAAGTCGGTTCCATTTTTGTTCAGCAGCAACGATAAATTGGTCGATGATAATTTGTCCTCCATTTCCAAAATCTCCAAACTGCCCTTCCCACATCACGAGCGCATCATGATAAGCTGTGCTATAGCCATATTCAAACCCCATAACCGCATACTCAGTGACTGGAGAATTATAAATATCAAAGCTTGCTTGGCCTTGACTTAAGTGAGATAGGGGGTAATACCTTTGCCCTGTTTCTTGATCGGTTAAGATCGCATGACGGTGAGAAAAGGTTCCACGGCCACTATCTTGCCCAGTAAGACGGACATGAATTTTTTGTATTAAAAGAGAGGAATAAGCTAAGTGTTCTGCCATTCCCCAATCGACAACTGGTGCTTTGAGATCGCCTGTCATCATTTTAAAACGATCCTCTAGTATCCGCTTTAGTTTGGGGTGAATATGAAACCCGTCTGGCAAATGAGTAAATTTATGAGTCAACTCAACAAGCGTTCCCATCGCAACGGCTGTTTCAACGGGCTCCAAAAGGGTGGGTTGTTTCTTTTCTCCTCTTTTTTGAACTTTTTTCTCTTCGACTCTTTCCTGCGTTTCTAAAAGGGCTTTTTCGATAGAGTTTTTAAACTCTTTTTCTAATCGGTCTCCTCCTTCTTTCGAAAGCGTTCCTTCCTCAAGCAAAACCTGGCGATAGATATTACGGACGTTTTCCTTTTGTTTGATTTGTTTGTAGAGTTGAGGATTAGTAAAGGTAGGCTCGTCTGATTCATTGTGGCCATATTTTCGATGACAATTGAGTTCTAAAAAGACATCACAACCAAATTTTTGTCGGATTTCAAGGGTGAGTTTTGCTGCAGCAACAGCATTTTCTGGATCTTCCCCATTCACATGAAAAATCGGCGCTCCAAAGGCTTTGGCGATATCTGTGCAATACCGTGTCGACTTGGTCTCTTTAGGGGAAGCTGTGAATCCTATTTGGTTATTGATAATGATATGAATCGTTCCCCCGGTTTTATAACCAGAGAGTTTTGAGAGTTGAAGGGTTTCGTAAACCACCCCCTGTCCAGCGATCGCTGCTTCCCCGTGAATGAGAATAGGAACAATGGAATTGGTCTTCCCTGCTGCTTTAAGTTCTTGCTTGGCTCGCGTCTTTCCTTCAACTACAGAATCGATAGCTTCTAAGTGAGACGGGTTAGCGCAGAGGATAACATGGACATTTTTTCCATGCTTCGTCAGAACATCCGCTGAGTATCCTTTATGATACTTCACATCCCCTGATCCTTCAAAGGTATCGGGAACGTAGGAACTCTCAAATTCATGGAAAATATCGACATAGCTCTTTCCCAAGATATTGGCGAGAATGTTAAGTCTTCCTCGATGAGCCATTCCTAAAACGATTTCTTGAACTCCTTGAATCGATCCCTCGTGAATAATCTCCATCATCATTGGGATCAATGTTTCTCCTCCTTCTAATGAAAAACGCTTCTGCCCTGGATATTTCATTTGGATGAATGACTCCATGATCTCAGATTTGTTGAGGGAATGGAGGATTTCCACTTTCTCTTTGGGGTTCAATTGAAAGTTAGACTCTATCTTTTCCTGGATAAAGGATTCCAATGCTTCTGTATGGATACCCACATACTCTAACCCGATGCTGTTACAATAGGTTTTCTGAAGGGATTGAATTAAAACACTTAGGGGAACACGTTCTTCTTTTAGAAAGCCGCAAGTTGGGAAATCTTGGCTTAACTCTTCTTCTTTAAACCCTAATTTCTTTAAGCTCAGCTCTTCGACATCTTCTACTCGCACTGGAGTTTCAAGCATGGGGTTAAACTGCGCCCCCTTGTGTCCAAAAATGCGGTAGGCTTCAATGAGGCGGAAGACACGGAGATCAGAGCTTTGAGACCCTTCCGTTGTCGCTCCTTTCAGAGCAGTACCTAACGCCATTCCTTCAAAAAAATGTTGCCAACTCTTATCAACACTTTCAGGATCTTCTAAGTACTGAGAATAAAGCTGCTCAATGTAGGTAATGTTTGCAAGATTTGCAAAGCCTCCCCGATCACTCATATAAGACCTCTCCCTCTTTTTTTTCTAATAGCACCTCCTTCTTTTCCCAAAAAGAAGAATGTGAATTATTTTGGAAAGCAAGGAAGACAGGCTCTTTAAGTTATATAGGTATCATCTAAAAGGTTTATTGCGTAGAATTACTCCGATGAACCTACCTCAAAAAGTGATTATTGGGATAGATTCATATATTCGAAATTACATTGAAAGATCTTATGAATCAGTGGGGAAGTTTTACAAATACAGTTTTTAACTGGGTCTGGAGTCCCCCTCTTCTAATTTTAATTTTAGTTGTTGGGCTATATTTGACGATTGTCACTCGAGGAGTGCAGTTTCGCTACTTATGGTATGCACATAAACTTGCGTTCACCCGTCATGATGATCAAGCTGAGGGAGACATCAGCCATTTTCAAGCGCTGATGACAGCCCTTTCTGGAACCATCGGAATCGGAAGTATTATAGGAGTTACCACCGCCATTGCTATTGGAGGACCAGGAGCACTTTTTTGGATGTGGATGGCAGCGCTTTTAGGGATGGCTACAAAATTTGGTGAAGCGATTCTTGCGATTAAGTACCGAACCGTTGATGAGAATGGCGAAATGTGTGGCGGCCCAATGTATTACATTGAAAGGGGGATGAACTGGAAATGGATGGGTAAGCTTTTTGCTATTTTTGGGGTGATCACCGCATTGGCCTTTGGAAATATGGTTCAGGCAAATTCTGTTGTCTTAGCTATTGAAGAAGGTTGGGACATCAATCCCTTATGGGCAGGCTTGGTCTTAATGGTATTAGTGGGGGTTACACTATTCAAAGGGATTAAAAGTATTGGAAAGGTCAATGGGGTTTTAGTCCCTACAATGGCTATTTTTTATATCTTAGGTGGCCTAATTATTCTTGGAATCCATATTGAGAAAATTCCAATGGCTTTTTCCGTCATTTTTCAATCGGCTTTTTATGGAAAGGCTGCTATTGGAGGCGCTCTAGGAACTTCCATTATGATGGCCATTCAACTTGGGGTATCAAGAAGCATTTTTTCTAGTGAAGCAGGTCTTGGAAGCTCTCCCGTCATTGCTGCTGCTGCTAAAACTAATTCTCCAGGACGGCAAGCCTTAGTATCGATGTGCACAGTGTTTCTTACTGTAGGGATTGTCTGCACCATTACAGGATTAGTAGTCATTGTTTCGGGTATTCTTGGGGAAGTGGATACGGCTAAGGGGATGTTTAATGGCTCGGCAATGGTGTTACGTGCTTTTGATTCCATTCTCCCTTTTGGTTCAGCAGTTGTGACCATTGCACTGATTTCTTTTGGATATTCAACGATTTTAGGCTGGGCATACTGCGGAGAGAAGTATGTTGAATATTTAGTTGGATGCAGATTTAATAAAACTTTTCGTCTGCTCTACACCTTAATTATCATTCCAGGATCGGTTATGAGCTTGTGCGTTGTGTGGGATTTTGCAAGTATTATGACTGGGTTGATGACCCTTCCAAATCTTATTGCTCTTTTTGCTCTTGGAACTGTTGTGGCAAAAGAAACCCACTTTTTTGATCTTCAACATCGAGAGAGATAAAGAATTAATTTTATATGGACAAATATTTCTCTCTTTCCATAAAAGGCCAAATCAACTACATTTCAGCGCTATGAAGAGTGAACGTCTAAAAAAGTTAGAACTAGAACTTCAAGACTTAGAGCAGTGGCTCAATCTTGACCTTGTCCCTAAAAAAGACATCGAGAAACACCAGGAGGAAATCGAAGCCCTCAAAAAGCGTGTTGAAGAAGAAAAAAACCGTCTTCAGTCTATAAAAGAAAATGGTGACAATGACGAATATTCTGTTCCCAAACGAAATGCGCAACAACGTGCAGCCTATCAAGAACCTCACACCCTTCCTGGAGTCAATGCCGATGAAGGTTCAGAAGCGACTGATGCTGGTTTAGGCAATGAAATGCCAACAAGGTATGAGACCGAAAGTGGCACCATTGCAGATGATGAAGGTGCTACGACCATCGGCGATTATGAAGATGAAGATCCATTTAGTGATAAAAACCGTTGGCGCCGTGGGATCCTTGAAGATCCCGATGCTGACTCGTGGTAAAAGCTTCCCTTTATTTCCATTTCCCCTTTTGCACTCGAAAGTGCCCCTATTGCCACTTTTATGTGATCCCAAATAAAAATCATGAACCCTTTCTACAGGCTCTTCTCAAAGAGTGGGAGATGCGCCTTCTCCAAATCGAAAACAAAGAGATTCTCTCTCTTTATTTTGGTGGAGGAACGCCAACTCTATTTATCGAAGGAATTGAAGCAATCCTAAAGCGGATCAGTGCTCCTGAAATTACTGTAGAAACAAATCCTGAAGATGTGACTCCCCAACTCATGGAAAAACTCTACGACTTGAGTGTTAATCGTGTCAGCATTGGGGTTCAATCTTTCAATAACTCCCTTCTAAAACACCTAAGACGATCTCACACAGCTCAAAAAGCAATCGATGCGGTTGAAATCACACGAAACGCAGGAATCGAAAATATTACGATTGATCTAATGTATGAACTCCCTTACCAAACTCTTGAAACATGGGAAGAGACCGTGGACAAGGCCTGCAGCCTTCCTATCACCCACCTCTCTCTTTATAATCTGACGTTCGAGCCACACACCGTTTTTAAGAAAAAAGAGAACGAGCTGCGCCCCCATCTTCCTGATGAAGAAACTGCTGCTGGTATGTTAAACAGTGCGATTACCCGTTTTGAAAAAGCAGGCCTCAAACGTTATGAGATTTCCGCTTTTGCGCGTAACGATCAGATCTCAGTGCACAACTCAGGCTATTGGACGGGACGTCCCTTTTTAGGATATGGTCCGTCAGCGTTTAGCTACTGGGAGGGTAAACGGTTTCAAAACTTCAGTCACATGAACAAATATAACAAGAGACTTGCTGAGGGAACTTTTCCTATTGATTTTGAAGAAAAACTATCTCCTCTTCCGAGTCTCCATGAAAAAATTGCTATCGGACTCCGTTTAACAAAAGGACTATCCCTTCCAAACATTCCTTTATCCACCCAAAAACTTCTCCGTGAGCTCGATCAAGAAGGGTGGCTCACCTATGACACACCTCATGTAAAACTCACTGAGAAAGGTACCCTTTTCTACGATAAAGTCGCTGAACAGATCATTCTCCTTTCTTAACATAACTATAAAGCTCAAGAAAAGTTTATAAAAAATCATCTTGTAGGGGATAACCTTCTTGCTCATCAATGTATGGCTGAATCATCTCATCTATAATATTGCCTGAGCTCACTGCTAAGGAACCTCTGCCTCAAAAATGCCTTCCCCAGAAAATCTTCTTCATCTGATTTGTATTTAAATAATCCATCTGATTTTTTACATCTTTTAGAATCCTTGCGATGGCATTATAAAAGATGACTTTAGAGGGGTTTTTGGTGTTGAGTAATAC
>JAUHQH010000012.1 GCA_030408485.1 Candidatus Neptunichlamydia sp.
GAGATGTGTATAAGAGACAGCTCTTGTAGCGGCAGAGGTTCGAAGAGCAAAATATGAGGATCCTACGAACACTAACTGACCGAGAAACGGAGAAGTATTGTGGTCGAAAAGAAGATCATGAATATGAACTCTATCTTTCAATAGAAGATATTGATCATACAAGAACAAAATCTCCTCAAACAAATGAGATATGTGAGAAGTTCCATCGAACGATTCAAAATGAATTTTATTCTACCGCATTTAGGAAGATAAGTCTATACAAGGATAGAAGAACTTCAAGAGGATGCGGAAAAATGGGTGGAAGAGTATAATAGAGAGCGTACTCATAGTAGAAAGTATTGTTATGGGAAAACGTCATCGCAAACTTTTAGAGAATCAAAACATCTAGCACAAGCTAAGATGTTGAATGAAATCAATCTGACAGAAGGTGTTGTCAGATAAGTAATGCCTATCAGGTGAAGTCTTATCTAGAACAGTTTAACCAACCGATCAGTTTTAATAGGTTCATGCATTATTTAATAGCAGTCATTCCAGCAACTTTAGCCATTTTCTTTTATCTGAAATGGCAAAAAACTCGTGAAAAAAGCATCTATTTAAAAGCTCGTGAAGGAGAACAAGCTCGTGCAAATGAAGAAAAACTTGCTCTACTTGGAGCAACACAAGAAAAGCTCTCTCAGGCTTTTAAAGCACTTTCTAGTGAAGCTCTAGAAAAGAGTAACGCTTCTTTTTTGCAGCTTGCTAAAGAGACTCTTGGAAAATTTCAAGAAAAAGCTAAAGGAGATCTTGAAAAACGGCAAGAATCGATTGAGCATGTATTAAAGCCTGTGAAAGAATCGCTAAATAAATTAGATAAAGGGATGCAGGCGCTTGAAAAAGAAAGGAAAGGTGATCAAGAATCCCTGAAAACCCAACTTAGAATCATGACTGAGGCTGAAAAAGAGTTGCGCTCTGAAACATCAACACTTGTTAAAGCTCTTCGTCAACCAATCGTTAGGGGACGTTGGGGAGAAATGCAACTCCGTCGCGTTGTAGAATTAGCGGGGATGGTTAATCATTGTGATTTTTATGAACAGGAGACAGGGGAATCCGGGCAAATGCGCCCCGATGTAATTATTCGCCTTCCTGGAGATAAACAGGTGATTGTCGATGCAAAAACCCCTTGCGAGGCCTATCTAGAAGCGATTGAAACAGATGACCAAGAAATCAAAGAAGATAAGATGAAACACCATGCGCGCCAAGTGCGACAGCATGTAGTGACTCTTGGGAAAAAAAACTACTGGCAAAGCTTTCAGCCTACACCAGAGTTTGTTGTTCTTTTTATTCCGTCGGATAACTTTTTTAGCTCTGCCTTAGAGTTTGATCCAACTTTAATCGAAGTTGGAGTTGAACAAGGAGTGATTATTGCAACACCCACAACACTGATTGGACTTCTCAGAACCATCGCATACGGTTGGAAACAAGAAAAACTCTCTCTACATGCAGAACAAGTCAGCAAGTTAGGTCATGAGCTCTATAAGCGGATCACTGATATGGGAGAACATTGGAGTAAAGTGGGACGCTCTTTAGCAAGTTCAGTCGACGCCTATAATAAAGCTGTAGGCTCTTTGGAATCTCGTGTTTTAGTTTCTGCAAGAAAGTTCAAAGAGATGGGGGCAGCAGCGCGAAGTGTAGAGCTTGAGACTTTAGAAGGGATCGATAGGATCCCAAGAGAAATTCAAGCCGATGATATGAAAATAGCACTTGACAGCGCGGAAAAAACGCCTTAAGTTGCGGCTATGAAGCGAGCAATTTTTCCACTTTTTACTTTCTTTATCCTCATTTTGGCGCTAGCCTATTATTACCCCAAGCTTCACTTTGTAAACGAAGCGGATCATATATTCTTACATGATAGGCCACTCGCTTGCAAAGTCTGTAGCGTTTTGATGTGGGATGGAGCTCAAGCCCATTCTTGCACTGATGTTTTAGAGGAAATGAACTGAGAGATTCCCCAATTTAGTGCGAAGCTAATAATAAAGGCTGGGAGAAGGGGTTCAACGGTAATAGGAAGATGAGGGTTGATCATAGGCCAAAGCGCTGATGTAATCCCTCCAGAAAGCATTCCGACCCAGGCACCCATGCGGCTGAGCTTTTTCCCATATAGAGTGTAAAGGATAAGGGGGCCAAACGCAGCACCAAGCCCTGACCAAGCATAAAGAACAAGTTGGAAGATCGAAGCAGGGCGCACTGAAGCAATTCCTAAAGCAATCAAAGCAACACCAATGATGCTTAAGCGAGAAATCAAAAGGAGCCTTTTTTCTGAAGCATGAAGATGGAAAAACTTTTTGTAGAAATCTTCAGAAAGAATCGAGGAGATCACAAGCATTTGTGAACTCATTACATTAATAATTGCAGCAATGATGGCGCAAAGAATAAAGCCAACAATAAAGGGGCTAAAAGTTTGCTTGACCATTTCAATAAAAATCATCTCTGGGTTTCCAATGCCATTGGTAAAAAAGGAAGTAGCGACAATCCCGATAAAAGTGGCGGCAACTAGAGAAAGAATCATCCATGACATCCCTACACGTTTTGACTGCTTGATTTTGGCAGCTTCTCGAATCCCCATGAACTTTGTTAGAATATGAGGCTGTCCAAAATAACCCAACCCCCATCCAAGTGACATTGAAAGAATTTGAAACAGAGTAAGCCCTTTTAAAGAGGGGAGTAGAGAGGGCATATTGGATAAAGTCGATTGTACAGCAGCAAAACCCCCAACCTTAGGGAGAATGACTAGGGGAATTGTAATGATTACTCCTAGTAGAAAAAGCCCTTGGAAAAGGTCAAGCCAGGCAAGGGTGACATAACCTCCAATGAGAACATAGGTAATCACAATTCCAATTCCAAATAAGATCCCCAGTTGATAGCTAAGTTCAAAAAGACTTTGTGCTAAGTGACCTAATCCCACAAGACCAGCTGCGATATAGATCGAATAAAAAAGGAGAGAAATGGCTGCAGAGAAAAGTCGAATTAAGCCGGAGCGATCTCCTAGTTGAGTTTCAAAAAAACCTGAAAGGGTAAGATTTCCACTTTTTTCTGTGAGAACGCGAAGTTTAGGAGCAATCCATTGCCAATTCAGAAACATGCAAAGGGTAAGGCCAATTGCGATC
Organism: Candidatus Neptunichlamydia sp.; assembly: GCA_030408485.1. Classification (GTDB taxonomy): domain Bacteria; phylum Chlamydiota; class Chlamydiia; order Chlamydiales; family Simkaniaceae; genus Neptunichlamydia. Next base: position 3,144 of record JAUHQH010000012.1, read on the forward strand.
CAAGCGTTAAAAAGCCCGCCGATGAAGATAATGGCTGGGTAACCCATAAAGAGCCAGTTGCTCATATCACTGGCATGTGCTGCAAGAGCAGCTAACCAGTAATTAAGAGAGCGGTTTCCAATCAAGAAATCAGAAGAGCTTGTCTGCTTCCGATAAGAAAGGATTCCAACACCTAATACTAATAAAAAGTAAAAACCAATCGCTAATAGTTGTATCATACCCAAGCAGTCTAATCGAACGTTTCTAAACTTTCAACCTTGTTTGACCCGGTATAGGGCTGACAACTCCCTATTGCTATCCATTTGCTGACTTAAGTTTAGAAGCTCATCCTCCTTATGATTAAGGAGAAAAAATGACTCAAGACAAGCGACTAGATATTATTAATTTATACAGACTACCTGATTAGCCAAAACAAGTATGCTACCGCAAGCCAGGACTTGAAGCATTATTAGAGAAAGAATTGAACCATTTTAGCTATAATCGAGATATATCAAAAGAAGAAAAAACCTACACCGATGAGTTATAAAATGAAATCATTTGTTGCCATTTTTCTCATGCTAAAAGAAGATGTATCAAGGGAATTAATCTTTTATCATTTGCGTAAGGTGAGTAAAATATGGAGCCCTTCAGATCCTTGACTTTGTGATAGAGTCGTTTATTTAAACGTTGCAATACTGCGACCACCGACAGTCCAGGCAATAGTTCTCCTTATGCAACGGTCCACTCCTTTGATGATCCATTTTTTGTTTTTTTGACCTAGTGAAGTGCCATATCTCACCAAATTCTACCTTTTTTTCTTGAGCTCTTTCTCAACTTCACCGATTCTGATAATGACTCCATCTTGTTTTTCATTGATGTAAACCTTGTTTTTTCATACACTAACATCCTACTGGAAGAATGGGTATGAACTTCACCTTTATTTAATGAGCAAGAAGATGTTCCAAAAGTAGAATCAGATGTTAAGGGAGCAGTCGATTTAGGGCAAATACACCTAGCGACAGTAGTTAATAGGAAAGTGGTAAATCAGTTGTAGTATCAGGTAGAGGGAGATCCGCGCACAATAGAAAATTGATAGATCGAAGGAAAAGGCGTATCAGAGATCTTCGTCACAAATCAATGACAAAAGTTATTTGTTTTTGCAAATAAAACACTGTTTCTAAGGTCTTTGTTGGCAGTCCTGATGGAGTCATAAAAAAGAGTGTAGGGAAAAAACACAATCAGAGACTCGGAGGATGGGAATATGGAAAAGATTGGGAGTGTATAAACTATAAATGAAAACAAGCTCCCATGGAGAGTTTTAATGGTTCTGAAAGAGGAACTTCGAGCCATTGCCCCGAATGCGGCAAGAAAAAGAAGGGAAACAGAAGATGGTAGAAATGTAGAAAAGTTGTTGGGGCGCTAAATATGTTCTCGCTAGCTTTTGATAAAAAGATAGCGGTCTAGGGAAAAGTAGTAATCGCCTGGACACGGGCCAAAGTTTTCTAAATGCTTCCATGGGATTCAGCCACCCTATTTTGGGAGTTGCATCAAGCGACAGGTCCATTCCTTTGGGCAGTTTAGAAGCTCATCCTCTTTAGGAGATTGAGAGTGTCATAGAACTCCAACAAAAAGCAGAATTTATAGAGGTGACTTCTAGCACTGTCAAAACTTCAGGTGTCAAGTAAGATGAGTATACAAGAGCGAAAAATGAAGAAACAATTAGGTGTTTGGATGCTCACGGCGCTTGTCGTGGGAAATATGATTGGATCGGGAGTTTTTTTACTTCCAGCTTCTCTAGCTAGTTATGGAAGCATCACAGTGTTTAGCTGGGTTGCAACGGCGATTGGAGCAATGCTTCTTGCTATGGTTTTTGCAAAACTCAGTACTTTGTTCCCTAAAACAGGGGGACCATATATTTACTGCAAGGAAGGCTTCGGAAACTTTATAGGATTTCAAGTTGCCTATAATTATTGGATTTATATGTGGGTTGGCAATGCAGCAATCGCTATTGCTTTTACCGGATATTTAGCAACATTCATCCCAGAGCTTGCCGATAATGATCTTCTTGCATTTTTTGTTACGGCTGGAGTGGTGTGGTTCTTCACTCTTGTAAACATCATTGGAGTTCATTTAGCAGGGAGTTTTCAACTTATTTTAACGATCTTAAAGTTTGTCCCACTTATCTTGATAGCTGTGATTGGGATCTTTTTTATCGATACGCACAATCTAGAATATTTCAATATGAGTGGAAAATCTAATTTCTCAGCTTTATCAGGAGGGGCAATGCTTACTCTATGGGCTTTTCTAGGAATGGAATCGGCATCTATTCCTGCAGATGATGTCAAAGACCCTAAAAAAACAATCCCTCACGCCACCATTTTAGGGACAGGGATTACTGCATTTGTTTATATCTTAAGCACCATTGCAATCATGGGAGTGATTCCCATGCCTGAGCTTCAAGAGTCTACTGCGCCATTTGCAGATTTAGCCGGGAGAATTTTTGGGAGTTGGGGAATGCATGTAATGGGAGCTGCTGCAGTTATTTCATGTGCTGGTGCACTAAATGGTTGGATTCTTCTTCAAGGACAGATTCCGCTAGCTGCAGCCAAAGATAAGCTTTTTCTCAAATGTTTTGCAAAGGTTTCCAAATCCCGCTCTCCAATATTTGGAATACTCATTTCCTCTGTCTTTATAACCCTTCTTCTTTACTTGAATTTCAATAAGGCCCTTGTTGACCAATTTACATTCATCATCTCACTCGCTACCCTCGCGGCTGTTATTGCTTACCTTTATACCTCAGTTGCGGAGTTTGTCATCTATATCAAATACCCTGATAAGGTAGAGAAAACAACTGTTGTTAAAACCCTTACAATTTCAGGACTAGCTTTTATCTATACCTTTTGGGCAACAGTGAGTGCAGGGCAAGAAATCGTGTTTTATGGTGCACTTTTAATGTTGACAAGCATACCGATTTATGGATGGATGGAATGGCAAAAATATAGAAAGAAAATTTATGAACATATCTAAGGAGAAAGGGTTTAATGGGGAAAATTAAGAAGATTTATGACTCCGTTCATCGTTTTATTCACATCGATGAGGTGGAAAGCCTTTTAATCAATACTGTTCCCTTTCAACGGCTCCATTATATTCATCAGCTAGGCGTCACTTACTTTGTCTATCCTGGAGGAACTCACCGTCGTTTTGAACATTCTCTAGGAGTGATGGAGCTTGCAACACGGATTTATGATGAAATTACTTCAGGGAACCTTCCTAAGAAGCTAACCGATATGATGCCTCGTTTTGGAACTTTTGAATACCATTACTGGAGACGTGTACTCCGATTAGCTGCCCTTTGTCATGACTTGGGTCATCTTCCCTTCAGTCATGTTGCTGAGGATCGTTTACTTGGTAAGGGAGGGCATGAAGTATGGACTCAAAAAATCATGGAAAGCCCTTTCCTAGAGCCTGTTTGGGACCGTTTCTCAGTAGGATCCGTTCAAGAGGGTATTGATCGAGATGTACAACTTGATGTGATGAAAGTTGCATTAGGAGAAAAGAAGTTTGATGGCGAATTTACTCCTTGGGAAAGGGTTGTTACAGAAATTGTAACAGGAGACTTTTTTGGAGCAGATCGAATTGATTATCTATTAAGGGATTCCCAATGTACTGGGCTTGCCTATGGCTTTTTTGATTATCATCAACTCATTGAGATGCTTAAAATTATCGTGACTCCTGAAGGGAATTTATCTTTAGGAGTTGAGGAAAATGGGATTGAGTCTTGTGAAACCCTGCTTCTTGCTCGCCACTATATGCATAAGCGTCTTTATCAATACTCAAGTGTTAAATCTTATACTTATCATCTTTCGCGCTTTATGGAGACGATTTATTACGATTTAGGAGATGACTTAGACCACTACGTTGCGATGACCGACAATGAAGTCTTAGCAGAGCTTAATAGTGCTTCTAGGGATGAATCGCATCCAGGGCATTTTGATGCAAAATGTCTTTATATTCGCAATTATCGCTTCCGAGCAATAGCTCTTTCTTCTCCAGAATGTTTCAAAAACGCCTTTCTAGAACTTGATCTACTAGCCATTAAAGAAGAATTAGGAATTCCTGATGATGAAATTTCCTGGGAAATTTCTAAGAAGGGAAAAACGAAGCTTCGAATGAATTTTCCTGTTCTTAAACAAGACGGTAAGGTAGATATCGGAGATAACCTTAGTGAAATTTCTGTTCCTCATAAAGAAAGGAGCTGGATTTATGTCGCTCCTCAATTTGAAGAAAAACTTCGAAAACAACTGAGTCATGTGGATGTATTAGGATGAAAAAATGGATATATTTAGCTCTTTAGTTTCTAGACAACAACTCCCATAAATGCATCCCAGATGACCGTTTGCTGGTAGATTCTTCCTACTCCCTTAATCGTACCCTATATAAGTTAAGTGTTTTGCTTCAAAAGATAGCCGGGATATTCAGTCTTGATTTCTCACCGAGCCTCCTTTCTTGAGCAACCTTGGCTTCAAGAGCTTTAAGGCGTTTTTGAAAAGTCTCGAGATATATCAAACCTCAAGTGCGACAGTTTGAAAAAGAAGGAGAAGGGGTTTTGATCATAGATGATACGATAGAAGGAAAACCCTACACCGATGCGTTAGAAAATAAAATCATTTGTTGCCATTTTTCTCATGCTAAAAGAAGGTGTATCAAGGGAGTTAATCTTTTATCATCCCTAATACGATATGGCGATGTATCTCTACCAGTTTCGATAGAGACTGCAATAACAAAAAACGGGCTGTTTAGATCTCAAGTAAAGGAAGGCAAAAAGAACGAAGTATCCTTTGAGTATATCCCTGCAGATAATTGGTTTGGAGCAAAGAAAAACATAGAGTTTATAAAAAATAAAATCGAAATTTAAAGATATTTAGAGTTGGAAGATGGTGAAAAAAGAAGAGCCTACTTAACTTACTTATTAAAAAACCTTTCATTTCCTACAGGTCTAACAAAGAAGGTTTTCAAAAAGAAGATGAGTCTATAGGAGAATGACATCTCGCTTACTAATGATTTGAGAAGTGATGCTGAAAAAATCTATGAGATCTATTAGAAACAGTGGAGAATAGAAGAATATCAGAGGTCAATAAAAGCAGAATACAAGCTTTAAGAAAATCTCCAACAAAAGTTGTTTTTAAGTAAAGTACACAGAAGACCCACATATTTGCTTCGATTGTCGCTTACCTGCAAATTGGAAATGTTGAGAGTGAAGATAAAATTAAATAAAACATTTTTCTTTGAAATATTATAAACCAATAGTGAGGGCAAACCACATGGGATTGCTAAGGACTTTAAGAAACTTACAGCAAACCCCTTCTTTTGCGTAAGGTGGGTCAATATTGCCATTACATCAGCAAATCAGAAAGACGCAACAGGATTAAAACATATCTGTACCACTCAGGGAGCAATCTTCAGATTTTTCCTTTTCTAATCTCTATTTCCTTTTGTTTTCAACAGTCCCACTACCTAACACCCAGAAAATTATATTCAATACAGAGCGAAAATTTGCATGAGGCATGCACTTTCTCTTTTATCTAGGTCTTTAGGCAATAAACATTTGATTGTTAAATGGATAGACTATAGGTTCTAAAAAAAAATATGAGAATGTGCATTTATAGATAGAAATTTTATTATGATCATGTAAAATGAGCTCTTCATGAATAGAAATAAGGAAGCAACATGACTCACTGCATGAGGCGTTAAGAGGAGCTATACTACTAAAAATGGAAAGGTTCGAGGTAAACCAACGTTATAAATGCAAATACTCCGATTTGAATTTTATTGATGGGGATCAGAGAGTTAAGTAAAGGACTCAGTAGTCATAAAGAAAGCCCTTGCAGCTGTATTGTATTCTCTTGGCAAAACCTCGTTTAGAATGGTAGGAAAAATCTTGGGTCATTCATATTCGTTGATCTGCCGATCGATTTCCAAGAAAGGCGCTAACCTTTCAGAACTATCTATTACTGTAGATGTTAAAGAGGTAGAATTTGATGAGATGTCCCACTTCCATTAGGTCAAAAAAACAAAAAATGGATCATCAAAAGAGTGGACCGTTGCATAAGGAGAACCATTGACTGGGTTGTCGGCGATCGCAGTGTTGCAACGTTCAAATAAACGACTCTATATCACAAAATCAAGGATCTGAAGGGCTCCATATTTTATACTGACAATTGGAAGGTTTTTGCCAAAGTACTACCAAAGAAGAAACGCATTATTGGGAAAGGGGGGAACAAATTGCTATTGAGCAGGATAATATAGGAATACGCGGTCACCATTTAGTTCGGATAACAAGGGGTACTACTAAACTGGTTTATAACTCGATCAAAATATGGCGTTCCTTAACAACTCCTCAAATCTTTGCCGAGTATCAGAATAGATTTCTATCTATCTCTAAGTGATCACTCTCAAAAATATATTCATCAAAGGGGTGAATTTTTCTTGCACTTTTTGTTTAATGGTGAAAAACTCCTTTTAAGAACTATATTGATACAATTATTAGGAGGAGACATAGATGTCACTGCAAAATGCTGAGGCTAATTTGAAAGAGTTTGGTAAGGAACTCAACTTAGAAGGACTAGCTTTTGATGAGAATCACACTTGTATATTAGGGATTGATAATACTTTTTCTCTTCACTTGACCTATGAGCTAAATTCTGATCGACTTTACCTCTATTCTCCGGTTTTGGATGGTCTTCCAAAAGATGACCCTTCAAGGTTAAAACTTTATGAAGCACTTCTTGAGGGATCCATGCTAGGTGGACAAATGGCTGGTGGCGGCGTAGGCGTTGCAGTCAAAGAAGAGCTTATCTTAATGCACTGCGTTTTAGAAATGGGTTCAGGTGCTGATCCTTCATCTCTTAGACGTTTTGCTCCTCTTTTTGTCGAATCTATTGAAAAATGGCGTGAAAGAGCAAAAAATATTATTGAAGGAAGAGATTCTGGGGCTACAGGGATCCCAGGTGGTGGACCCATTGGTGGTGGTGGACAACAACTACGCCAACAACCGAGCAAAGGTGATGACGATAAGTTAAAACCTGGCGATCGCTTCATCAAGATTTAGTGGATAATCCGCTCGATATCATTAAGAGGAAGGAGAAATCCTTCCTCTTTTTTTTCGATCCCCCTTTTTACCCTTTTGACACTTGTCATGACAGTTGAATGGTCACGAGAAAAAACGTGTCCAATTTTGGGATAAGGGAGATTTAGCTTTTCTCTACAAAGGTACATGGCAATTTGCCTTGGAAGAGCACATTCTTTATTTTGTCCCTTTCCTAGAATGTCTTCGGTTTTAATTCCAAAAGTGTTAGCCACAGTTTTAAGGATTTTTTCTGATGTAAGGAACGTTGCGGACTCTTTTTCAATAAGATCTTCCAGATGGTATTTAGCAATTTCAATATCTGGAGGAATTGTGCTATGGGAAAGACGGAGAGCTAAGGCTTCAAGGGCTTGAATAAGAGCATGGAGGTTTTTAAAAGATTTCAAAAGAAATTCTTTAAGCGGAGCGCTGAGAGGAATGTGAAGAGCTGAAGCTCTCGATTCCAAAATCTTTATCCGTTCCATATCATTAGGGGGAGAAATAGAAAGAGTAATTCCCCATTCAAAACGACTAATGAGACGCTCTTCGATCTCTTCAAGCATTCGTGGTGGATGATTCGAACCTAAAATAATCTGTAGCCTTACTGTATGAAGACGATTAAAGGTATGAAAGAGTTCTTCTTGGGTTGCAATTTTTCTGGAGAAAAGATGTACATCATCAATAATTAAGACTTCAACATCTCGATAGGTTCTTCGAAATTCCTGAAGGGAAGCAGAACGAAAGGCACGGATGACATGTTGAGTGAAGGTATCTGCACGGACATAAAAGCAGTGCTTATCTTTTTCCTGAAGTGCTTTGGCTGTTGCCATAAGGAGATGAGACTTTCCACTCCCTTTGGGGCCATAAATATAAATAGGATTGTAGTTTCCCAGAGGGAGTGACTCTTCAATGAGTTCTAATAGAATATTCAGAGGGAGGTTTTCTTCAGATTGTTGAATGAATGTTCCAAAAGTTGCGTGAGACTCTAGAGGATCAGGTTGATAGAAATTCCTTTCCTCCTTATTTTTATTTTTTTGAGGAGGGAATTCTTTCCCATTGATAGAGAAATGAACTTTGATGACCTTTCCTCTTGCCGTTAAAAAGTGTTTAGAGAGGTAGGGCGTTACATACTCTTTAAACCAGTTGATCTGAAAAGAATTTGGAGCATCTAAATAAAGATTTCCCGCATCAAATTTGATAACCTTTAATGGGCGAAGCCACTCATTAACGGTTTTTTTCCCGAGCTCATGATTTAAGAGAGTAAGGAGATCATTCCATGTCTTCATTCAAAGCAGTTATTTTTTTTTGCTTTCTAAGATTTCACAACTATTTTTATTTCCTTTTTGCCTTCTCTTAGACATATACCACTGCTGTAGAGTTTGAAGCGCCATTGAGGAAAGCCAGTAAATGTTTAATCCAGAAGGGAATTTGTAGAAGAGGAAAGTAAAGACGATAGTCATAATCATTCCCATTTTCTGCTGTTGCTGCTGTTGATCAGTCAGTCGGCCTTTTTTCTTATTTTGAGCTGCAGCCATTTTCTGTTGGAAGAACATCATAACCCCTAAAAGAATAGGAAGAAGGTGGAAAGATGTGCCAATAAAAGGAATAGGGTAGCTCCATGAGAAAATGACGTCTGGTGCTGTCAAGTTATCAATCCATCCAGGAATGAAGCTTACTCCACGAAGAGGAAAGGTTGATTTTAATAGATCAAACATCCCGAAAAGGAAAGGCATTTGAATAATTAAAGGAAGACAACCGCCAAAGGGATTGACTTTATGCTCCTTATAGAAGGTCATCATCTCCATTTGCCCCTTCTTAGGATCTTTTTTATGTTTTTCCTGAAGCTTTTGTAGTTTTGGGCTGATTTCTTGTAGTTTAAGCGTTGATTTGATCGACCAAGCATTCAGAGGGTACATCATGATTCTAAGAACAACAGTCAAAAGAATAATAGAAATCCCCCATGATCCTGTTAGGGTATGGAACATGTTCATGATGAAATAGAGGAATTTGGCAAAAGGCTCAGAAATAAAGGCAAACCAACCATGAAAGCTTTGCGTTTGAGTGTATTGAGGATTATATCCTGTTACGGGATTTGTGTAGGTTTCGTCGACTTTTGCTAAAACATTTTTATCTATAGGTCCAGCATAGAAACGGAAGTTCATTGGCTCAGTTGTTCTTCTCAGCGGCATATGAACTTCATATCCAGGATATTTATTAGCGGGGTAAAGATCATGCTGAGAGTCGATCATTACAATACGAGACGGGTTCATGTTTCCTGGAACATTATTAGTTTGGAAACCCATTCCAATCTCATTTATTGGATCGATGGTCAATGTAAAGTAGCCATTGGAGTTTGCGATCCAATCAGGTTGAAAAGAGCTCATGGTTGTTGAGGTTTTTGGAAGAGAGAGTTTCTCAACAACGCGTTTGCTATTTTGAACTGTGCTGTACTTAATCATCGGAGCAGGATTTCCAGAAATGAGTTCGACTTCAGGAACTCCTGAAGCAATCCAAAGCCCACGAGTATCTCCTTCAATTTTAATCGAAACATCGAGGCAATAAGGAGCATTAGAACCTTCTTGAGGAAAGCTAAAAGTTTTAATAATCCGCCGGTTGGGGAAGACACCTTCGAATTGGATCATTTTATCATCGAAGCGAAGGAGCTTATAAAAGGTACTGGAGGTTTCTGGATCCTCAGAAATAGTATTGAATGCGTAGTATTGTGAGGGAATGTTATACGGAGGATAGCCACTACTCTTCTGAATGCCTCGTCGAAGAAGGGGATAGTATCCTCCAATGACAGTTTCTTTCTTAACTGTTTGATTCGAGCCTTTCTCAACAACCTGGTAAGGGTGACTAGGGAAGTGGGCATTGTTTGTATATTTCTTATCAATGATCCGGTCGAAATTGATAGGAAGAACCACACTATCATCATCCTTTTCACTTTTAAAAGGAAGGTTGATTTCAGCGATTGCTCCACCTAAATTGGAGAAAACAACCTGCATGGTTTCATTTTCTAGTACGTAATATTCCTGATTAGAGAGTCCTTCAGAGGGCATTGTCTCTACGCGATAATTCACAAGAGAGGAAAAATTCGTAAGCTTTGAGAGAGGAAGAAATGTTTTGGTTCGACTTTGAAAGATTCCAACAGGAAGGTATTTTCCTTCAGTAAAGTAGAAAGCGATTCCGTTATTTTCTGGAATAACCGCAGGGAAAAAGAGCTGTCCTTCATCATATTCTCCAAGGAGAACCGTCGGGTCTTCTTGCGCATTGAAGGTGACGACTTGCATATCATGTGAACCAACTTGAGGCACATAGGTTGAGGTTACTCCAGGATGTCCACTGGAACTATAGATTGCAAAGTGGTCATCGGTTTGAATAAGGCGAGCTTCTTGTCCCTTTGCATAAATAGCTTTTGCCCAATCCTTTTCCCAGGAAGTGAGTAAAAAAGTTCCTTGATCTGTTTCTATACCCCAAGTCATTGGCTGAGTTTCATTTTTGTCTTGATAAACACGCGTTATAGGTAAATCTTGAATGTTGGCTGTACGCTGCTTAACATCAGCTTCTTTGGCAAACCTTTTTCCTTCGGTCAAAACCTGTTGGTTTTGTTGATAGGCTTCATATTCTTTTTGTTTTTTTGATGTAAAGTATTGATTGATAAAGAAAAGTCCGACAGACATTGCCACGACAAAAAATATAAAACGTTTATTCATCTTTTAGATTGCCTTTAGGGGTGTGTAACGATTCATCTTAGCAAAAAAAAGATAAAAAAACTAGGGATCTTTGATTATTTAGGAGTATTGAACCTCTACCCAACTAAAAAGTCTCAGCCAAAAATAATCCAAAAACGCGGCAAAAAATTTTAGTTAGATAGGTTCTTAGATTCTAGCTCATTTATGAAAGCTTGAAACTCTTCCGTTTCTCGGAGATTTTCGAGCCAGTCATCCTCTAAAATTTCCTCAATAGGTGGAAGGGCATCAAAAGCTTTTGCTTTTTCTAATAACCGGAGGGAATTGTCGAGATTCCCAATCACGGAATAAAGGCAAGAAAGGGCATAATACGCATCAATATTGCCTAGTTTAGCAGCTTGGATCATCTTGTATTCAGCTTCGCGAAGTATTTGATCGGATTCTACATCCTCTTCAATGAGATCTCCAAAGTTTACAAGGGTAAATGCCCAGTCTAAGATGATTTGATCATTTTCTTTTTCTTTTTGATGAGCAATGCGATAGTGATGAAAGGCGCGATGGAATATTTCTGGTTCACTCAAAAGTTCAGCATAGTGGCTATAAGTTAATGCTAATTGGAAATGGATATGAGGAAATTCAGGTTTAAGCATCAGAATGTGATTTAGAAGATCGATCGCTTTCACATAATGATGATCACTTTCGTTGAATCCAGCAAGTTGATCAAGCGCTGATGCATAATAAAAAATCCAATCCGTGTGTATATAGGCGGCATTTTTTTGCAGATTTAGGGCTTGTTCAAAATGATAAACCGCAAGTTCGATGGTATCCTTTTCATGGATAGTTTCTCCATATTTGAGGAGGCACATTGCGTAATGGCTATGGCATAGGCTCGACTTCTTTAAATTCAAAGCTTGTTCGAAGAAATGGAGAGAGCGATCATAACTTTTTTCATCATTATCTAAAAGAGCTGCAGCAAAGCTACTGGAAGCCATGGCGTCCCATAGGCGGTAGTGAGCTCTGTTAATACTGAGACCTTCTTGAAACTGTTCTAAAGCTTGGTAGTAGTAGTCGAGATCTTTGTAGTAGGCTCCAAGTGTGTAAAAACACATCCCATAGGCATAAAAAGTTTCTGGGTTTTCATGATCTTCGATTAAGTGTTCGATTTTTCCAAGGGCTTCATGAATCAGCTCTAATTGTTCAGTATGACTTCCTAATAGAGCTAATGCTTCTACCCAAACTGCAATAATATAGGGGTTTTTTTTATCAAGGCGATGAGCTTTAAAACATTTATCGATAGAGGCACGTATTTTTTTCGTATCTTTGAAAATGGCCCCTGACTCCAGAAGAAGGTAGGCCCATTCAAGATAAGTTTTTGAGTCATTTTTTGAGAGCTGAAGGGTTGTTGAAAAACACTCATTAGCTTGAGAAAAATGGTCTTCATCATGAGTATAGCTATAGAGGGTTTTTAAGGCGACTCCAAGGAGGAACCAGCCTTCTCCAAAAGAAATTTTGATTGAAACGGCATTTTTATAACAATGAATGGCCTTAAGCAAAAGATGTGTGCCATTGGTCTTTTTTCCCATTACTTGGTAGACATTGCCAAAGTTGATCCAGAATTCTGGATCTAAACCATCCTGAAGAGCTGAGGCTTTTTCATACGCTTTGATAGCATAGTGATAATCGGTAATTTCTCCAGATTTTTTGGCGAGTTCACTCCACAAATCTCCTAAATCCCAATGGAGATCTGCTAGGATATCGAGTGTTTGTCCTTCAGAAGTTTCAATTGCTCGCTCATACTTTTTAAGAGCATTTGTGAAGTAGCTAGGTTCTCGTCGCCTTTTTCCTAAGAAATAGAGCGTATTTCCCCAAAGATGCCATGCCTGGAAGCAGTAGGGATCTAAAGTTGTTGCAATTTTGAAGCGCTTACTCGCAAGAGTGAGACCTTCATCGTTTTCTTCAGAGCTGCCATACTCGAAAAGTGAGAGTCCTTGCTGCATAAAAAGCTGAGAGTTTTGGGGATCGAGTTTGGCTGCCATTTCAAAATATTCAATACCACCTTTGTCTCCATGAAGAAGTTGGAATTCTCCTTTTTGGAGAAGGTTTTCGCTAATAGCAGAATAGTCTTTTAGCTCCTCAATAGGGTTCGTCAAAGAGGGATCTTTTTGAGCCAGTAGTTTTTTAAAAGCTATAGGATGTTTTATTTGCTCTGTTTTTGCCATACCTTGAAAAATGGGGGTTAGATGAATTACGGATTATAGGTAAGGGTCTGTCTCTTATACACATCT
>JAUHQH010000013.1 GCA_030408485.1 Candidatus Neptunichlamydia sp.
CCGTATAGGTGCCCCCAAATCCTGCCCCCAATATTACAACCTGTTTCACCATCTCATCACCTCCCCCTCCTTCTACCCTAATCTTTCATTGAGATGCAAGGGGGAAAAGATTTCGAGCTTTGCTTAAGCTAGTACTTAAAATCAGCAACGTTTTTATAAATAATAAAAGTATTTCAGTTTCACGCGCGCCTCTTCACTAAAAAATCCCCATGAGACTGTTGCATTTCTTATCGTTTCTACTTCTAACGCATCCTACTTACTTCTCGTTTCAGCACTTCTTATGAAGGAAGTTCGGCATCTAAGGTCATTTCCTTTGATAAGGCTGAAATTGAAATTTCAGCCATGTATAATGGATTTCTATTCTTCGAACTTCCTCGGGAAGATAGATTTCATACAGTGATCCAAGCTTATGAGTGCTGAGGTTACCCATGACAACCCTGATTTTTCCCGTTTGAAAAACGATCGTCTACTCATTAAACGCCTTTGATTAACTTGTCGAGAACACTTACATTTGACACATTTCCTGGAGTCACAAGAATAAAGACAATATCTCACCATTTTCAATGATATGAAGCTTAAAACCATAAAACCAATCGATCGACGTTTTACCCGTCTTTGCAAGATCCTTAAGAATCTTGTTTCTTTTGGTTCTTTTGATTTTGCAAACTTGTATTGGAGTCGAATCTACGAAAGAAATTCCCGTTGCACAACCGCTGCGCCTGAGGAGATAAGCGAAAAATGGAATAAAGTAACCTTTTTATCAAAAAAACGAAACGACTGTAGCTAATAAATCTGCGGAAATTCTTTTCTCATCCCTGATGCTCTTGCCCTCCTTTTGCTCCTGCCGCTTTGTTGGCGCGCTCTGATGATAGTAGCATCAATCATGTGCCATTCGTGATCTCCATCTTTTTTTTTAAATCTCAAGAATCTCTCTAAATTTTCCTGATTTTACACATCGGCTATACCTGTTTATACACTGTTTTCCATATTCCATTGGAAGATCTTTCCAATGAGCTCCTGTCCGAATTACCCAATAAACTCCTTCCATAAACATCCGTTCATCATACCCCGGACTTCCTCCTTTGTGGTTATCTGGAAGGAAAACCTTAAACCGATTCCACATATCCTCGTTAATTACAAAACGTGCCATAAAACTTTTCCTCAAAAGGAAAAGTTTATAACATGATTTTTAGAGCTTTTTCCTCTCCTGTTTATTTTGCTAGTCAAGATTCTAGTTAAATAATGTATTAGAAAAAGAAGAGGGTTAGATGATAGCTTTAGATTTCCAGAGCTTAAACACACTCAGATAGAAAACCGTTGAATCAAGCTGCCAAAATTAGGATGGATGGAGTTCCATAAGCCACAACCTACTAGAGGGGAGTATTAAAAATGCCACAGTTACAAGATGTGCAGGCAAATGGTACATCAGTAAAAATTCGTCAAAAATCATAAAAAGCCCACCCTTTTTAGAAAAGCCATTTTTCGTGATTCTTTGTCTCTATCTTGAGGAAAAGCTAGGAGTGTTTGAAACAGGTGAGAGTTATTTTGGAGCGCGTAGAGTAAGGAGGGAAAGGGGCAGCCAAGCAAAACACTTATTTTTGGGGCTTTGAAAAAAGAGGGTAAGGTTATTTGCGTGCGCCGCCCTTGCGAAGAAACCTTGCTCAAAAGGAGAACTAATGCTCATTATTCAGGGGAGAATTTTAGGAGGGTCAACCATTTATACAGATGGATGGAAAGGGTATGATCCCCTTATTCTGAATAGATATGAGCACTGCAGAGTTATCACTTGAAAAATGAATGTGCTCGAGGAAAATCTCACGTAAATGGGATAGAGTCTTTTTGGAGTTTTGCAAAAAATTAAGGCTTGCTAAATTTAATGGCCTAACCGATGACACGTTTTTCCTTCACTTGAAGGAATGTGAATTTAGGTTCAATTATAGGACGCGAGGCATTAGAGCAAAAAGCTCTAAAAATTATGAAGAAATCAGGAATTTGCTAGCCCAAGACCCTCTTAAATTTATCAAATAACATAAATATATTCATAACAAATCTCCATTATATGTACCATAAGAATGGTTTTTGACTTGGTTTACAAGTTTAAATGTGTACTATTCCGTAAAATAATATTCATCTTGCACCAATTTTTCTCTGCCATTACAATCTTGCCTGAATTTCAAGCGAATTAAGCAAGAACAAGAGAGTAACAATAATTTATGGAACCACTACCACTATCACTAGTCTCTAAACCTAGGGCAACCTATCATTACTTTACAAGTATGCAAAACCTTCTCCTTAATGTAGGAACAGCGTGTTTTCTTGGAAAACGTCTTGTTTATTTTTTAGGAAAAGATTGTAAACGTTTTCCAAGTCTTGAAAAGATCGACTTAATCACAAGAAATTACTTTGTCCCTTATGAGTTTGCTTCTGCAATGAAATCCGCTTATTCATTTGGCTCTATTCTAAAAGATGGGTGGGAGGTTATATCATCAGAAGAAGACGTCCATAAAGACGTTCGGATGAAAAGAGAAGGAGATATGCCAATAGAGGATTCCTATATTGGAGTTAAAACTTGGATGGTTTATATGAGTGCTTCAGCACTCTTCAAAGGAGTGTCATCGATTCTT
>JAUHQH010000014.1 GCA_030408485.1 Candidatus Neptunichlamydia sp.
ACACTATCCTCGTCATCGGCAGCGTCAGATGTGTAAAAGAGACAGGCATGCGGAGGTTCGGATCCTTCCACCCCAATAGGTTACTAGTTTTTTCATGTCTGGAGATCCATTTATCCTTTTCTCGGGGACATCCCATCCGAAGCTTTCGGAAGAGATCGCAAAAAATTTAGGAGTTCGACTTGGAAAGACTCAGATAGAATTATTCCCTGATGGAGAGATAGGCGTTCAAATTTTAGAGAATGTCCGTGGTCGGGATATTTTTGTTATGCAAAGCATTGCAAAAAAACCCAACTTCTATCTCATGGAGCTTCTGATTTTAATCGATGCTCTTAAAAGGGCCTCTGTACAATCGATTGTTGCTGTCATTCCTTATTATGGATATGCCAGACAAGATCGCAAATATAAGGGACGGGTGCCAATAACGGCAAAACTCGTTGCCAATCTGCTTGAAACGGCAGGTGTCACACGAGTTGTAACAATGGATCTTCACTCTGAGCAGATCCAAGGTTTTTTCGACATTCCAGTCGATAATCTTTATGCGCAAAGTTTATTTGCGGAAAAGATTAAAACACTGGGAATGAGAAATCCTGTTGCCTGTGCCCCTGATGTAGGAAGTGCAAAACTTGCACGCCTGATGGCTAACGAATTGGGAGCCGGATTTGCGATTGTTGATAAGCAACGGATAAATGCAAAAGAAGTGGAAACACATGCGCTCATCGGCGATGTACGGGGAAGGGATGTCGTTCTTGTTGACGATATTTGTTCAACAGGATCGACGCTAAAAAAAGCGTTTGAAGCAGTGAAAAAAGCAGGGGCTGCGCACGTGATTGCAGCAGTCACTCACCCTCTCTTTAGTGAAGAGGGGATTACGGGATCGGAGATCGATCACCTTTTAGTTGCTAATACCGCTCCGTTGCCTGAAGAGATAGATCATTCTCAAATTGAGATCCTTTCTGTAGCTGGGATTTTTGGAAAAGCCATTGATTGTATCATTAACAATGAGTCGATCAGTTCTCTTTTCCATCCCCGGACTTAATCACCACAGGTATTTTGTATAAATTACTTAATATAAATCTGGAGTATTTATGAAACTCACAGTGTCCAAACGGACTGGAGAAAGAAAAAGTGAGCTGACAAAGCTCAGACACCAAGGTGATATTCCTGCTGCGATTTACCTACAAGGTAAGTCTTGCGACAAAATCACCGTGAAAGGAGCCGAGTTTGAAGCGATTTTACGGAAACTCCCTAAAGGGTACCTTCCAACAACTATTTTTGAACTCGACATGGATGGAAAGACAAAGAAGGCAATCGTTAAAGATATTCAATATCATCCAACGACTTATCGTATTCTTCACTTAGACTTTTTAATTCTTGAGCCTAAAATCACCATTGATTTGAAGGTTCCGATCAATTGTATTGGGGAAGCTGACTGTGTAGGGGTGAAACTCGGTGGATTTGTCAGACCAGTAAAGAGACATGTTGAAGTGCGCTGCTTACCGGATGATATTCCTACTGACTTCAAGATTGATATTAAGAGTCTTGAAATTGGTCAATCAAAACGAGTTTCTGACATCGAAGCCAGCGCTTTGGTACGCCTTTTAGCGAAGCCAAAAGAAATCCTTGTTGTGATTGCAAAACGGTAAATAATGATGGATAGCGAAAGTCAAAAAGCACTGATTGTTGGCCTTGGAAATCCGGGAATGAAATATGACTCTACCCGACATAACCTGGGCCAGATGGTTCTTTTTTCTTTTGCTAGAAAGCGCGCCCTCTCTTTCAAGAAAGAAAGGGAATTAAAAGGAGAGGTTGCAAAGTGGCCTTGGAAAGATGGAAAAGTTTTTCTCCTTTTTCCAACAACCTATATGAACCTTTCTGGACAAGCCGTTAGAAAAACAATGAACTTCTACAAGATAACGATTGATAATGTTTTAATCATTTCTGATGATGCAGCTCTTCCCTTTGGAACGCTTCGTTTTAGAAAAAAAGGGAGTGCAGGAGGCCACAATGGCCTCAAGAGCATTGAGGAATGTTTGGGAACCAATGAATACCACCGTCTGAAACTTGGAATTGGAGAGCCATCTGTGGGTTATCTTGAAGATTATGTTTTAAAGTCCTTTACGAAGGAAGAACAAGAAAAAATCCCCGAAATCACTACTCAAGGAATCAATTGTATTGAAGAGTGGCTATTTCAAGAAATGAAGGAAAATGCATGAGTAAAAAAGAGCTAAGACTCTATGAAGGGATGTACATCCTGAGTGCATCACTTAGTGAAGAAGCGCTTAAAAAAGCTTTGGAGCGCATCACTAAAACCATCGAAGAGAATGGTGGAGAGATCCATAAGATTCATGAGATGGGACGCAAAAAACTTGCTTACGAAATTGATGAACATAAGCAAGGACAATATTTCCTCCTCTACTTCTCTGTTTACCCAACCCTACTTGAAGAGGTGTGGAAAGAGTATCACTTGAATGAAGACCTTGTCCGCTATGTCACAATGCGTGCGGAAAAAGTCGTCGAAAAACTCGAATTTAAACCTTTAGTAGAAGTGTAAGGAGCCTAAGATTATGAAAAAACGTCCGAGTTTCGGATTTAAAAAGAGGAAATCGTGCCTTTTCAGAGCTGCTGGAATCAAGGCGATCGATTACAAAGATGTTGAAACTTTAAAAAAATTTATTACTGAGCGTGGAAAAATTCTTCCTCGTCGTATTACTGGAGTATCTCATCACTATCAACAATTGCTTAAAAAAGCAATCAAACAAGCTAGACACATGGCACTATTGCCCTTTGTAGCGGAGGAGTAATCAATGGATCAGAAGAAAAGTACAAAAACAAAGCTCCTTCTTCTTGAGGATGTAACAAACCTAGGAAAGAAAGGTGAGCTTGCTTCAGCTAACCCAGGTTTTATTCGCAACTTCCTTCTTCCACAAAAGAAGGGAGTCATTGCTGATAAGCGGACAATCCGAATGCAGGAACAGCTAAGAAAAGAGCGGGAAGTTCAAGCTATTCAAGATAAAAAAGACGCTCAAACTCTTGCAGTTCGTCTGAAAGACAAGACCTTAACAATTAAAGCTAAAAATGATTCTCAAGGACATCTTTATGGATCTGTGGCCAGTATTGACATTGTTAAAATTTTGGATGAGCAAGAAGGGATCACAATTGAGCGAAAAAATGTGACTCTTCCTAAACCGATCAAAATGGTTGGAATCTACGACATTGAGTTGAAATTAAAGGAGAACGTTCCTGCAACTTTTAAACTAAGAGTTGAAGGTGAAACCAAGATCCAAGAAGTGAAAACTCAAGTAGAAGTTGTCGATGAAGAAGTGGAAGCCTCTGAGAAAGAAGAGGGAGAAGTTTCTGAAAAAGCAACGGAAGATCTCCCAATGAGGAGTGAGCGTGAAAAAGAGATGAAAGAAGAGCTCGAAGAGCGGTCAAAAGAGTGAAGCTATTTTCACCGGCTAAACTCAATCTCTTTTTTCGTGTTTTAAATAAACGCGAGGATGGCTTTCATGAGATTGCAAGTCTTATGCAAGCCATCTCCCTTGGTGATACCCTGCATTTTGAAGAAAGTCATCAGGATCATTTAACATGTAGTGATCCTAATATCCCAGTGAACGAAAGGAATTTTATCCATAAAGCCCGAGCCCTTTTTCGCCAAAAAACTGGCTTTAAAACTCCCATTGCTATTCATGCTGAAAAAAAAATTCCGACTGAAGGAGGCTTTGGAGGTGGAAGTGGAAATATTGCAACAACTCTCTGGGCATTAAACCAGATTAGCAGGATGAATTTTGATGAAAAGACCCTGCGCATTTGGGCGGGTGAAATTTCTTCTGATACTCCTTTTTTTTTTCAACCGGGACAGCTTATACGACAGGGCGTGGAGAGAAAGTTTTTTCGCTACCTCCTCTAGAAAAGAAGAGTCTTTATCTTGCTAAGCCAAAAGGAGGCCTTTCAACACCACTCGTTTATCAACATTGCGTTCCTAACGTCAATGATATCGACCCGAAAATACTTTTTGGAAATGCGATAGCTGGAAGATTAGAAGGGGTGAATGATTTAGAATATGCAGCTTTTTCCCTTCGTCCTGACCTTTGGGAACTAAAAGAAGGGTTGATTAACCTTGGCTTTGAAACAGTTGTTATGACAGGAAGTGGAACGGGCTTTTATTGCATGGGACCAATTAAAAATCCCTCTCTTCCTGGAATTCATTTTTGGAAGACATCCTATCTTTCGCGTGAGAAGGAATGGTACGCATTTCCTTAATTGGAATATTATTGTCTCCTCCGGGGATGGTTGAAAACCATCGCCTTTAAGGCCAAGAAAAGATTAAATTTGTCGCCATGCGAGGTTATAATTTAGGAGTGTACACTAAAACAGATTTGAAAGTCCATCTTGTATGGGTCCCTAAGTGCAGAAAGCGAATATTGACTGGGCAGGTGGCTATTGCGTCTTAATAGATGTGCTAAGGCAGATTGCATTGGACACGCACTTGATATCCATCGCAGGTAAGGTTGTCAGCGGTTATGTTCACATATCTATCAGTTATTAAAGTCGATGCGGAGCATTTAAGCAAAGCGATGCAATGGTTAGCTGTAACCTATTCAATGCCTGTTGCGGTTAAATGTTGCAGGCACTTTTCCTGTTTCCTATATTCACATAGAGTGCCCGTATTCTTTGGCTACACTACTTAAGTCTTTAATCTGTCGACTTGTAGGCGAGGCGTTGTTTAGTTTTTTCAAGTTTGTATGGAGCAGATCCTATCATTTACCTTTTCCTTGGAGAAGAATACTGTAGAATTTTTCGAATTGAAGAACAGCTTCGAAAAGATCAAATCCAATTCTACACATTATTTTTGATAGATGATGTTATTTTGTATAACTCTTCATCTTAGATTTCTCAAAAGGTTGAAAGTTATTGTTTCTTTCTCTATAGTGCTTCTAATGCCACTTGCGAGGTAGTAGATGAAATCGGTAGATACTGGAAAAGAAAAAATCAAAAAGATCTGTGAAGTCCTCCGAAAAGAGACTCTCGATCCTGCTAAGAAAGAAGGGGATCAAATTATAGCTAAAGCACGTGCTGATGCTGAAAAAATCATAGAGGATGCAAAAAGTGAGGCTTCAAGAATCCATGAAGAATCTAGAAGGAGAATTGAGGAAGAACGCAATGTTTTTCAAGCTTCGATCAACCTCGCAGCTAAAAAAAGTATCGATACTCTTAAGCAAGAAATCGAGAAAAATCTTTTTAATCCCGAACTTAACCAGTTAATTGCTGATAAAATCAAAGAACCTAAAGTGATTGCTGAGCTGATTCAAGCAATTATCGCTGGTATCGAAAAAGAAGGGATTGAGGGAGATTTGAAAGCAATTGTCTCAGGTTCTGTTGGAGTCGATGCAGTCAATAAAGAGCTGACAAAAGGAATTATTGAGAAGCTGAAATCTAAGAGTGTTGAAATTGGCGAAATTGAGGGAGGGGCTCAGATAAAGATTATCGACCAAAACCTGACGATCGACATGTCTGATGAAGCTCTCAAAGGGTTCCTTGCGAGTTTTATGAGAGATGACTTCCGATCGGTGATTTTTGCGACAACAGTATGAGCAGGACTGTTTTTTTAGAGAGTATCCTACCTTCTATAAGAGTAGGAAGCGATCCCGGAATATTATTTGATGACGTAATGACCCTTTATAGGGACAACCTTGGTTTTTCCGATCTCGAAAAAGTTAAGGTCATCCGAGGGTATATAGACCTAAAGAATATTCAGAACTTATTAAGGAAAGAAGAAATTGATCATCGAGGTAACTTAAATGAAAAAGAGCTTGATGATGCAATTGTCAATCAAGAAGGTCTTCCGATTTATTTATTTGACTTCTTAGAAGAGTATCAAGAAATTCCGGAGCAACTTCGCAATTATTCAAAAATTTTCATCTCGTTCTTTAAAGAGATGGATAAAAAACACTGGGGATTTTTAAGAGAATATTTCCGGTTTGAAAGAAGTTGGAGAGCTCTTCTTGCAGGATACCGTGCCAAAAAACTTGGAGTCGATCCAGCAGTAGCTCTTCAGCATGAAGACTTTCATGACCCTTTAATTGCTGAAATCTTAGCCCAAAAGGATGCTCCCTTTTTTGAGTTTCCTTTTGAGTATGTAGGGCTAGGAGAAAAATTAAAAGATGTAGGACAAAAGCCAGATAAGCAATATCAATTAATGGCTGACTTCCGCTTTCATCGGATTAGAGATATGGTGCAAGATCATCGCTTTTCTATTGATTATTTGCTAGGGTATTTGGTTCAACTGATGATTGTAGAAGATGCATTTGCTCTTGATGAAAAGAGAGGAAGTGAGAACTTAAACGAAATGGTGAAAGGTAACTTATGAGCAGCGAAAAAAATGCACTTGCAACAGGTGAGGTCATCAAAGCCTTTGGAAACCTCCTGCATGTCCGTTTTAAAGGAGATGTATGTCAAGGGGAAATCGCAATGGTGGAAATTGGCGATCTTTCTTTAAAAGGAGAGGTTATCGAAATTGCAGGTGATATAGCAAAATTGCAAGTCTTTGAAGATATCGTTGGAATTGAGCTGTATACCCCTGTCAAATTTACCTCTCATCTTCTTGAAGCAGAACTTGGTCCAGGACTGATTAGCGCGATTTTTGATGGTCTACAAAACCCTTTAGAGAGAGTTGCTGATGCTTCTGGGCTCTTTTTACAACGGGGTGTTTATATCCCATCTCTCGATCGACAAAAACATTGGGATTACCATGCAGCTGCAAAGGTCGGTGATGTTTTAGAAAGAGGAGATACTCTTGGAACAGCAATAGAGGGGAGATTCCACCATAAGGTGATGCTTCCATTCTCTATGGCAGGTAAATATACCGTCTCATGGATCATCAAAGACGGTTCCTATACGGTTGATGAAGTCATTGCAAAAGTAAAAGATGAAAAAGAGAATGAACATCCCTTAACAATGACTCAAAAATGGCCAGTAAAAATTCCTTTGATCGAAGGGAAGAAGATCAAAGCAACGAAGATGATGGATACGGGAGAGCGTGTCATTGATACACAGTTCCCGGTGCTTAAGGGCGGAACCTTTTGTACGCCAGGTCCTTTTGGAGCCGGAAAAACTGTTTTGCAACATCACTTATCAAAGTACTCTTCTGTTGATATTGTTATTATCACCGCCTGTGGAGAAAGAGCTGGTGAAGTTGTTGAAGTTTTAAAAACTTTCCCTCACTTAACAGATCCTCACACGAATGAGTCTTTGATGAGTCGGACAGTCATCATTTGTAATACTTCTTCGATGCCTGTAGCAGCGCGGGAAGCATCTGTTTATATGGGTGCAACAATCGCCGAGTATTACCGTCAAATGGGCCTTGATATTCTCCTTCTTGCAGACTCAACTTCAAGATGGGCTCAGGCCATGCGGGAAATGTCAGGGCGTTTGGAAGAAATTCCGGGTGAAGAAGCATTCCCGGCCTATTTGGGTTCTCGGATTGCGAGCTTTTATGAGCGCTCAGGTGTCATCACCTTAAAAGAAGGAGGGTCTGGGTCACTAACCATTGCAGGGACAGTTTCTCCTGCAGGTGGGAACTTTGAAGAACCGGTAACTCAAGCAACTCTCGCTGTTGTTGGAGCCTTTTTAGGTCTTTCTAGAGCTCGCTCTGACGCGCGGCGTTATCCTGCCATTGATCCTCTCATTTCTTGGTCGAAGTACATTGAAGATGTTAGCCTTGACCTCGAGAAAAAAATGGAAGATTGGGACAAGAAAAATACAAAAGCATTTAACTACATCAAAGATGGAGACGAAATTGGGAAGAGGATGGAAGTTGTAGGTGAAGAGGGAATTACGGTAGAAGACCTTGTGATCTATCTTAAAGGACAGCTTTATGACTTTTCCTACTTGCAACAAAATGCTTTTGATAAAGAGGATGCCTACTGCCCATTAGATCGCCAAATTGTCTTATTTGAGTTGATTCAGAAAATTTTCGATGCTCCTTTTGCCTTTAATGGCCATGATGAAGCGCGAAATTTCTTCTTAAATCTTCAGAGTGAAATTAAAAACATGAACTTTATGCCCTTTGAATCCGATGGATATCGCAAAGCTTATCAAGCAATTGCTCACCGGATTGAAAATGCCACGATGCAAACCTAAGGATGGAAGATGAATAAGATTTATGACAGAATTGTCGATATTCGTGGAAACTTGATTACCGTCATTGCTAAAGGGGTGAAGATGGGTGAATTGGGGAAAATTCATCGAAAATCAGGACACACAACCCTTGCTTCTGTTTTAAGTATTGATGGGGAGAAGGTAACACTCCAAGCGTTTGAAAATCCCCGAGGAGTTTCTACTGGTGATAAGTTGAGTTTTTTAGGACGCCAAATGCAAACTGTGGCAAATGAATCGCTTCTTGGAAGACGTTTGAATGGAAGTGGTGAACCGATTGACGATGGCCCAGAAGTGATGGGTGAACACGTCGATATTGGTCAACCTTCTTTTAACCCTGTTAAAAGAATTGTCCCCCATCAAATGGTGAATACGAATATCCCAATGATTGATGTTTTTAACTGCCTTGTGAAATCACAAAAAATTCCGATTTTCTCGATTGCAGGAGAACCTTACAATCAACTTCTCATGCGGATTGCTAATCAAACCGATGCAGATATTGTGATTATTGGAGGAATGGGACTCCGCTATGATGACTATCAAGCCTTTGTTGATAATGCTGAAAAGTCAGGATCGATGGAAAAAACGATCATGTTTGTTCACAAAGCGACTGATCCTGCTGTAGAATGTCTTCTTGTTCCTGATATGGCGCTTGCCTCAGCTGAACAATTTGCAGTTAAGGATAAAGATGTTCTTGTTCTTTTAACGGACATGACAGCTTTTGCAGATAGCATTAAAGAGATTATGATCACCATGGACCAAGTTCCTTCAAATCGCGGGTATCCAGGATCTCTTTATTCAGATCTAGCCGCAAGATATGAAAAAGCTGTGGATATTGATGGCAGTGGTTCGATTACTCTCATTTCTGTGACAACGATGCCTGGAGGAGACGTTACGCATCCAATCCCTGATAATACAGGTTATATCACTGAAGGGCAGTTTTATCTTCATGGAGGTCGGATCGATCCTTTTGGCTCGCTTTCACGCTTGAAGCAACAAGTGATCGGAAGTGTGACACGTGAAGATCATGGGGATATTGCCAACGCTCAAATTCGTCTCTACGCGGAATCGAAAAAAGCTAGAGAAAGACAAAGTATGGGATTCCGCCTATCACGTTGGGATCAAAAACTTCTTGAGTATTCGTTTCTTTTTGAAGAGCGGATGATGAATTTAGAGGTGAATATTCCCATTATGGAAGCATTGAATCTAGGATGGAAAACCTTAGCGGCATGTTTTGATCCTCACGAAGTGGGAATTAAGCAAGATCTCCTCAATAAGTATTGGCCAAAGTAGGATTTGAATGGCACAGATTAAATTGACTAAAATGGAGCTGAGAGATCAGCAATATAAGTTGAAGCAGCTCCAAAAATATCTTCCTACCCTCCAGCTCAAAAAGGCAATGCTCCAAACGGAGGTGAATAATGCGATTTATGAGATCGAGGGGCTCACTCAAACCTATCATGAGAAAATGAAAGCTTGTGAAAGCTTCCAATCTCTTTTAACCGATCCAGAGGCAGGAATTATCGGCCTATCTGCAGAAATTGAAGAGGTGGAAAAAAGGTTTGAAAACATTGCTGGGGCTGAGATTCCTTTTTTTGAGAAGGTCATTTTTCGATCGCTTGAGTATTCTTTGTTCGAGACATCTCTTTGGGTTGATTCTGCAATGGCAAAGATCCAAGACCTTGTCATAGCAAAAGAAAAGATTGAAGTTGTGAAAGAAAAGAAGCAGATTCTTGAAAGAGAACTTCGAGAAGTCTCCATTCGTGTGAATCTCTTTGAGAAGATTTTGATTCCTCGAACACAAGGAGATATTAAGAAGATCAAGGTCTTTTTAGGAGACCAAGAGTTGGCATCAGTGGCTCAAGCAAAAGTTGCAAAAAGTAAGATTGAAAAGCGAAAAGTAGAGGAGGCCATGGCGTGACAATCATCCGCGTGAAAAAACACCTCTTTATTGGTGTTCAAGAAGATATTGATACGTTTTTTAAGCGTGCTCAAGAAAAAGGGTTTATTGAGTTCATTTCTTCGAAAGGACGTAGAGCGTTAGACTATCCTGAAAGCGTTGATAAAATGATCAAAGCTTTAAAGCTTCTTCGGAAGCAGCCTGCGCTAAAAGAGGCTGAACTCACAAAGGATCTCGATGCTGAAAAGCTTAGCTCTACTGTTGTTGAAAATGCAATCTGTCTTGAAAAACTTGAAGAACAACAGCGTCTTTTAGAAGCTGAGATTTCTCGTGTTGAACCTCTTGGAGATTTTGATTTAAAAGAGATCCGAAGGATTGAACAGGAAACTGGAAGACATATTCAATTTTTCTGCGTCAAGAAAGCGAAACTCAAAAAAATTGAGCTTGATGAAGCTTTTATTCCTGTGGGCTCTGAGTATGACATGGATTACTTTATGACTGTTTCTCATAAAGTCGAAAGCTTTACAGGAATGATCGAAATACACTTCGAAAAATCTCTCAAAGAACTTCAGAAAGAGCTTGCGGATGTCAGAGAAACAATACTGAGATGTCAAGCTGAGCTTAAGGAAGATGCAGCCTATATTGATTTTTTAAAGGAACACCTAGTGATTGCTCTCAATCATTACCACTTAGCAAGCACTTCTGGTGAAATTTCTAATCACATGAATGACTCCCTTTTTGCAATTGAAGGATGGATTCCTGAAAACCGCCTACATGGACTTTTCCCTCTTTTAGAAGGTTTAGGAATTCATGCAGAAGAAATCGCAATTGAGGAAAGGGAGCGGACTCCCACTTATATGGAGAATAAAAGTTTTGCAAAGGTTGGGGAAGACCTTGTTCATATTTACGATACCCCTGCAACAACTGACAAAGACCCTTCTGGATGGGTTTTCTGGTCCTTTGCTATTTTCTTTGCGATGATTATTTCAGATGCTGGGTATGGCTTAATCTTTTTAGCCTTAGCTCTGTTTCTTAGAAAGAAGTTTAAACATATTCAAGCAAGTAGCAAACGCTTTTTGCGGTTATTTACAGTCCTTTCATCTTTTTGTATTGGATGGGGGATTTTATCTGGCGCCTATTTTGGACTGGAGATTTCTCCAGAAAGCCCGATTAATAAGGTCAATATCATTCATATTTTAGCTGCGAAAAAAGCTGATTATCACCTTAAGTATAAGGACGAAACCTATCAAGAAATCGTCAAAGATTTTCCCCAAGTTTCAAATGCTCAAACTGGAGAAGAGCTTCTTTTTAAAGCAAAAGTTGAAAAGAATGGATTTACGAAATACAAGATTTCAGATGATTTTCGTGATTCGATTTTTATGGAAATTGCTCTTATTGCCGGTGTGATCCATATTAGCCTCTCTCTTTTAAGAAGACTCCCAAGTCATTTTGCAGGAATTGGTTGGGTCTTTGCTATGATTGGGGCCTATATGTTTTTTCCAAAAGTCTTAAATGCAAATTCGGTTGTTCACTTTGTTTTCCTGATTCCAAAACCAGAGAGCTATGCGATAGGTCAGCAGCTTTTTTGGGGAGGAATAGGTCTTGCTTTAGTGATTGCCCTGATTCAGAATAAATGGAGAGGATTTATTGAACTGACAAAGGTGATTGAACTTTTTGCTGATGTTCTCTCATACCTCCGTCTTTATGCATTAGGGCTTGCCGCAATGATCCTTGCAGGCACCTTTAATGATATGGGGATGAAGCTTGGCTTTGCTGCAGGATTCTTTGTCATCCTTATCGGCCATGCAATTAATATTACCGTAGGGATTATGGGAGGAACGATTCATGGCCTCCGTCTTAATTTTATCGAATGGTATCACCACTCCTTTGAAGGAGGCGGAAAACTTTTCAACCCACTTAAATTAATGAAATCTAGAGGAGAATAGAATTATGAGTTTTGCAATGATTGGCCCAGCGGTTGTTTTGGCTCTTGCTTGCTTGGGAAGTGCGATTGGGTGCGGAATTGCAGGAATGGCATCCCATGGAGTGATGGCCCGCGTTGATGAAAACCACGGAAAATTTATCGGGATGTCAGCACTTCCTTCATCTCAAGCGATTTATGGATTTGTCTTAATGCTTTTGATGAAAAACGCGATTGTAGCAAACACCCTAACTGCTTGGAACGGAATCGGTATTGGGGTGTTTATTGGCTTAGCAATTATGGTTTCAGCGATTTACCAAGGAATGTGTGCGGCGACTGGAATTCAAGCCTCTGCAAAGCAGCCTGCCGTTTATGGCAAGTGTTTAGCTGCACTGGGTATTGTGGAATCTTTCTCTCTTTTCGCATTCGTATTTGCCTTATTACTGATCTAGCAGTATAAGGGCGAGTATGAGAAAAGAAGAAGACTCGCTAGGTATTGTAGAGGTTCCAGAAGATAAATATTGGGGCGCTCAAACAGAGCGCTCTCGTATCAATTTCCCCGTTGGTCAGGAAAAGATCCCTATAGAAGTGATTTATGGCCAAGCCATTGTAAAAAAGGCTTCAGCCATTGTGAACAATGAAATGGGGCTCCTTCCTGATGAAAAATCTAAGATGATCCAAGAAGCTGTTGATGCGATCCTAACAGGTGAGCTAGATGACCATTTTCCATTGGTTGTTTGGCAAACAGGCTCAGGAACTCAAACCAACATGAACGTCAATGAAGTGATCAGCAACTATGCAATCAAGAAGGCGAAAGGGAAAATGGGATCGAAAAGACCGATCCATCCTAATGACGATGTAAATAAATCGCAATCTTCTAACGATACATTTCCAACAGCGGCTCATATTGCTGCAGTTTTGAAAGTGAGGAAACATCTTCTTCCGAACCTTTTAATTTTCCAGAGTGGACTCAAAGAAAAAGGAGAAGCCTTTAAGGGAATTGTAAAAATTGGTCGAACACATCTTATGGATGCTGTTCCTATGACTTTAGGTCAAGAATTTTCTGGCTATGCTGCGATGATTGGATATGGAATCAAGGCCATTGAAAACGCTCTTCCCCACCTTTTTGAAATTGCACTTGGAGGAACGGCTGTCGGTACAGGTCTCAATACTCCAATAGGTTTTGCTGATAGAGTAGCGGATGTTATTTCCCAGCTCACAGACCAAACCTTTAAGACAGCTCCGAATAAGTTTGAAGCAATTGGGGCTGATGATGGGATTGTTGAAATGTCAGGAGCGCTTAGGCAAGTTGCTGGTTCTCTTCTAAAAATTACAAATGATATCCGTTGGATGACCTCTGGGCCTCGCTCTGGAATTGGAGAACTTCTGATCCCTACAAACGAACCCGGTTCTTCCATTATGCCCGGAAAAGTTAATCCCACTCAGTGTGAGTCTCTGTCTCAGATTTGTGTCCAAGTTATGGGGAATGATATGGCGATTGGCATAGCTGGATCTCAGGGGAACTTTGAACTCAATGTTTATCGTCCTGTGATGATTTATAATCTCCTTCAATCTGTCCAACTTCTTGGGGACGGAACGAAAAATTTCTATGATCGTTGTCTCAAAGGGGTTGAGGCTAATCTTGACCAAATTGATGTTCATCTCAAGCGTTCTCTTATGCTGGTGACAGCTCTAAATCCAGTGATCGGTTATGATAAAGCCGCAGAAATTGCGAAAAAAGCCCATAAAGAAAACAAGACATTAAAAGAGGTAACCCTTGATTTGGGTTACCTCTCTGCTGAAGAATTCGACAAAGTTGTCGATCCCAGTAAGATGATAGGTCATTAATGTATGCGTTAGCGTGAGTTCCTCGAACAGCGCGGATAATATCTGCAATATCAAAGTGAGCAGTGATCTAAACATAATAGACAAGACATAATTGGGACAGTTATGATAAAACGTAACAAGAACAACATGGGGCTGTTGAAAGATGAAAGATGTTTAGGGAAAATTACTCGCCAATTCAATTCTGAAGTGCGGCAATAGCATCCTTTTTACTGAACCGAGTAAAACCCTCGAGCGGTTTCCAGTTAATTTTAGCACTTTTCGATCTCTATTGTTTAAGCAAAAACTCAATTTTCTCTATGTCTTCATCTGTTGCATCATTAAAGTGCAGAAATGCAATTTATGTTTGGTTGCCCCGCTTTTGCTCAAAAGGTTTGGAAGCTCTAAGAGAGTCATAAGGAATCAGACCATGAAGCATTTCGTCAAGCGGCGACTGATACTACAAAATAAGTTAAGTGTGGAGTAGGAGTCAAAGGATCTGAGGTTTTGAAAATGATGGAAGCTCAATTTGAGCTCAGGTGTACAAAGAAAGGGGTCTACAATCGCTTAAAAAGAAGAAATCTTATTGGACCCTTGCGCCACGCTCTAAACATCTTCAAGGAAATCAAACCCAACAGGAAGAATTCAAAAAAAATTTAGAGACAAAATAAGAGAAGCTCTTCTTAAACATATAGAGATGGAAGATATTGGAATTTGGTTCCAAGATGAAGTCCGCTTTGGTCAAATAAGGAAGGATCACGAGGATATGTGGACAATAAATAAGGAAAACGTCCAAGAGCCGTTTTGGTAGGCAACGGCAGTTCTCGTATACTCATTTGTTTAGAGCAAGTTTGTTGTCCCTCTCATGACAAAGAGGTAGGGTTGGTTCTTCTATATGCAAGCTCAGCAGCGATGGAGCTGCACTTACAGACATATATCCTTTGCGCTAAGTTGCTGAAGGGAAGGATGGAATTGTTGTTTTAGATCGAGCTGGCTGGGATACGAGTAGCCGGCTTAAGATAAGTTTCCAGATCTTAACTCTTTTACCTCTATCTCCAGAATCTTACCTGATACTTAATCCCTGTGAGCAAATATGGAAGAAGCTAAGATAAGAAAAGACCGTCTACCGAATCGCTGCTTTGAAAACGGAGAGGGTATAGTTCAATCGTATTGTCATCCGCGAAATGGTTTTATTTATTGA
>JAUHQH010000015.1 GCA_030408485.1 Candidatus Neptunichlamydia sp.
GGAGTCTCGTGGGCTCGGAGATGTGTATAAGAGACAGAAGATATAGTCGATTATCATATTTTTGGTCTGTATTTGCTATTTTCCATAAACGCCACTGATATCCAAGCTTGTCAAATATCCTTTCTACAGTTTGAGTATCACCCTTGTTTGAGAAGGCAATAACAATTTTCGTTTCGGCATGACTAAATTGCTGAGCTTGAGAAAGAAATCGTTTAGTGGATGCAAAACCTGGATCGAAAAAAGCATGGTCTAAAGAGCTATTGATCTCATGTTGCTCGCTATGAAAGGGGATATTGAAGATGATAAAATCAAATGTTTGCAAAGGTATCTGGTCAAAGCAATTGCTGTGAAAAATTTCTAAGATGTCATCAGTAACATGATATATGTCTTTATTAGCTCTGGCATTTTCAACTGCAGCTGGATTAATATCTGCTTGAACAACTTTGATCGCTCCTTTACCAAGAGCGTATAGGCCAACAATTCCCATTCCGCAGCCCATATCACAAACTGAGGCACCCTTTATCAGAGGCTCGATATTTTTTAAGAGAAAGTTTGTCGTTCGAAACTTATCCGAAGGATAGACGCCCGGAAAAATAACATATTCCTTCCCTAAAATTTCAACTTTCTTGGCATCGTCACAATGACTGATATCTTCAATAATCTGTCCCGGGGTCAGTCCGTAATATGTATTACTCATGAGTTACTTCCTTGTTAAATAGCGACCGCTATTTTTCCTTTAGGTATCTTCCTTTTGAAAGAGTGAATAGTACTTTAGAAGAATATCTCGTTGATTTTCCGGATCTAAAGAGACGAGTCTCTTGTTGGCAGTAATGCCTAATTCATTTGTTGCTTGTAAAATTGCAGAAAGTAAAAGAGATCTAGTTAATTGTAATTCGTCAGAATCGACTTCCCTAAAATTCGATGAAAAATTGATTGGGAATCCACAGTTGATGAGCCACTTATCCTCTATCAAAAGATGCTGGTGACAATCACTAACTAGAGGAATTCTTTTCCTAAGGCTTTGCGCTTTAAATTCTCTATCTGAACTAGATGCACTAACTAAAATCGCGTTCTTTTTGAGACGATCGAATTCTTTGGAATCCAATACAGTAGTTCCTGTACATCCAATAATCAGATCAGATGTTTCGAGGGCGTTCTGTAAATTTTCTGGTTTGATGTAACTTTTAGAAGGAGCCTTATCAAAAACAAGGGTTTCATGTGTGGGCTCCAATACTCTAGAAATATGCGCTCCAATTGGTCCATTCCCAATAACAAGCGCTTTTTCTGGCTTAAGATCGAGGCTCGTTAAGCTAACAATTAAGCTTTTTAGGACTAATTTTGCAATAATGGGAGACTCATGGTTGAGCTTGGCTGGAGATCGAGCAACATTAATTACTGGAAAGTTTAGTTTTTGCTGTTTGATTTTGCGATGTCCCGAACTTGTCTGTTCAATACCAATTAATCTTGGATCATCCCCGAGTGTAGTATTGGCTTCTAATAGTAGTTCTCCTCCATCGTCTAATACAACAATTTTCTTGAATCTGCTATTTTTTAACGTTAAGATCCTCGATCTAATAAATTTCTTAATGTTCTGCTTGTATTGTTGGTCAAATGAAGTATGGCTATTAAAACTTAAACTTGATTCACAAATATCGATACCTAATTTTTGCATTTCTGCGACGGCTTCAGGATTAGTCGAATAACACTTCCCTATAGCAGAAAGATTGGAAGGTTGCAGGCCGAGTTGTAATAGAGTGTGAAATAATGAATAAGAAGTCGATACAAGGTGTTGAGCACACAGAATATAAACCTCTGACAAATCAATCCCAGGATAAAGGGACGATGTGAAGTTGAGGAGAGGGAGCTGCCTCAAGTATTCTGGTTTGCTTTGCTGTATTAGTGTGTTAAGCATGACACCTTTCTTTTTTGAGAAGATAAAAAATCAAATGAGGCTATTTGAGATAAGGGTTGGTAGTTATTTACGTAGTTTAGTTTAAAGTTCATCCGCCTCTCTTTCTTTTACTAAATCTTTGAATTAATTTCTCGTGTGTTTGATTATGCAGGAAAAAATAATTTTGTTTGCTAAAATCTTCGCTCTGGTATGAATCTACCTTTTCAAGAAACCCTTTTTCAGGAAGAAAGGCTGAGTACCCAAACTTTGCGAGCAAAGAAAAAGCTTCATTAGGATGATAATCGAACCATTTCGACCATTCATGAAAAAGTTCTAATACAACTATCGGTTGATAATTTTTAATTGTTTTTAAAGCTCCTTTTATAGAGTTTAGTTCAGCTCCCTCAACATCACATTTGATAAGATCCAATTTTTTTATTTTAGTGTTTTCTATGAAACCATCTATGGTAGTCGTCGTCACATTGATTTTTTTAGCATTTTTATACTCTAAAATATTTTTCTCCGAAGCTAAAACTGAACTTTCTGGAGTGAAGTAATAAGGCTTTGATCCGCTTGAGTTAGAAAGGGCAAGTTGGTAGGGGTGTATATTCTTAGAGCCATTTATGATAGCGTTTGTTTTGAGGAAATCATATGTTTGAGGAATTGGTTCAAAAGCGTATATAGTCGAATTTGGGAATTGTTTTGACCAATTTAACGCGTACCAGCCGATGTTTGCGCCAACGTCAAACAATATAGAATCATCATTTAATATGTTGTCAAATAGAGCCAATTCGTTACTTTCGTATCCCCCAAAACTTAAGAGCTCAAAAGGCACTCCTCTCCGATCTTTGCCATCAAAGATCAGTTTGATTCCAAGCCTTTTTGTAGTGTATGTAACACAGCTATCAGTAAGTTCAATTTTCTCTATTCCAGTATGTGTTAAGTTTTGTGAGGTTAGGTGTAAATTTTTGTTCCATTGATACATTGAATTTAAAAATTCATAGAAGTCAATTTCTTGACTCTCAAGTTGGTTTCTTAATTTGACTATCAGGCTCATCTCTTGAAATTCTTTGTGCTCTTGATTTAAATACTCGCAGTATTTCCTAAAATGCTTTTTCATGTCTTTTTCCATGAGACTATCCCACTACTAATCGTTTAACCCAAAAAAGTGATATTCCTATCAATATAAACGCTTCATATACAGATGATAAGCGTTCCCATCTAGTTGCAATCCGGCGATAAGATCACTTTAACCAGCTAATACATCTTTCTAGTTTCCATTGCATACGTAACTACCCATTTATCAGCGCCTTTCTTACTTCCTCTATAGGGAGTAAGGAGATAGTGACCTCTTTTTAAGATTTCTAAGCGCACTCCTTTGCTATCATATCTCTTGTCAGCCTCAATAATACTAGCCCACTATCCTTACCTTATCCAGTAACTTAGGAAGCTCTGCACGCCCATTTCCATTAGCTGCTGTAAGTGTGGCATATAACGGCTTGCCATCACTGTCCGTCATCAAGTGAAACAGGCTACCTTTTCCTTTATAACCATGCTCAACTTTCTCTCCTCCCATTTTCTTGCTGGGGGAAAAAGAACCATTAAATATAAGTCTTTGACAGTCTATAAGTTCTTTTGTTTGAGCTTCTCCTAGCAAATGAATCAGCATTATTTCTAACTGAAACAAGACCAATTAATTAATAATTCAGAAAATACCTAAATGAAAAAAAATATTTTTTAGATTTAATTTATTTTCATTTCTTTCTAAATATGTATACACGATCTCGGATATAAAGTTAAAAAAAATCCACGGAATTCAAAAAACTTTTAGTTAAGAAAAAAGCACTGAAGCAAAGGCAGGTGTGTTTTTACCTAGGAGGCTAAATCAGACACCCAGGAGCATATTGGTGTTTTCTAAAAAGTGTGCTCAAGTTCTGGAGCAAGTGTTAGTTGAGCGTTTTCTAAAGGGGTTGAATTGGCAATATTCCCGAATGTGTCTCTTCCAGGAGTGCCTGAAAAGCGTCCCTTAAAGTTGTACTGGAAGCTTGAATCAAAGGGAAGAGTTCAACAGCTATTGAGGCTATATTCACCGGAGCAGAATAAGGAGATATAATGACCTGGGTAAAGGTGGTTCCTCTTGTCCCGGTTCTTCCACCATATGGCGTTGAAACCAGAGATTGAAACAGTAAGCCGGAACAGTAGCCTGTACTAAACCGCATTTGATATTTATGATGATGATTTAAAGTAAAAAGCTTTTGAAATGCCAGATAGATTCCCGTTTGAAAGGAGCCGAGACCTTGTGAGGTCAGTCCCATTATTACTAGGATTCAGGTTGGAGTAATTGCCGGTAGGGAATACTTCCTGGGTAAGAATCTTAAAGTCTGGGACCCAAGTCCCTGGGACTTCATTACACACTTGAAAACCTATGGGTGCGATTGTGTCTTGAATATAGGTGGAAGTTGCTCCTTTTCTGGTATTTATATCCCAGGAAGCAATGAGCTCTAACTCCAGGATTTTGCTAATTCCAAGTTGCGCGTCATAGTCATTGTAAAAAGAGTACAGGTTTGAGCTGCTATCAACTGTCTAGTTAGAGTTATAAAATCCATATTGACTTTTGGACTCCAAATGTCACTTCTAGGTCAGATTGGGGTGAACAATGGTCCAGTAAACCACAGCCTGAATGTTTGATGTTCAGGAGGATTGGTAGCAAACACTTGAAGAGCAAAAGAAAGAAAAAAGGCCGAATAAATTTTAATAATTTTCATTATTTCGCATGTTAATAAGCGCTCTAAAAGAGCTCAATGTTCATTTCCTATTTTTTTGGCATATGAGTTTCGATATACTGGTCTAAATTGGAGGTAGTGATCTCTGTTTCATTAATAAGGTGCTCTACAGCCTCTTGAGGAAAAACCTTTAGAAAAAGAGCTGTTTCGATGAGGGGGCTTGAGGCAAGGTTAGAAGCAAGCGACTTCATTTTTGTCAATTTTGTACTCAAGAACTTGATCTGTAATTGAAAGAATAGCCATCGAAACTAAAAAAGTGGTTGCGCAAGAAAGTGTAACCTCCATAAAGATTTCTAATCCCTCATGAGAACCATAGTAGTCTCTGCTTAGTTGAACCGCAGGGCCATATGATAGTGCAGCAGTTGCAAGCCCTAAAGCTTTAAGTGAAAAAGATAATTTTGGGGTTAGTTGATCAGAAAGTGTAGGCTGGTAGCTACAGGTAAATAAATCTTTGAAAAGATTGAACAAGATAACGGCGGTTTCTGGGATAGCGGTTGCATTAAGATGGAGAGCTGTTCCTACATAAAGACTTGTTACTGTAATGTCTGCATAAATGTTATCGGTTAATTCATCTGTTCCAAGCCATGCAATATACCTTAGGGTGCCAATATTGCAAGCGGCGCATAAATAACCGTAAGTCTTTACAGTGTAGTCTATATATTTAGCATGTTTCGGTGGGTTAAAAGTGCGATCAGATATTCTGCGAGTGAACAGAGTGTCAAGCTCTTTCATTCGGTCTGGAGCAGTATCAATTCTTTTGATTCTTTCATATGATGCGATGAAATTATTTCGAGTCTCTTTCTCAACCATAGCAAGAAGCTGTCGATTTCCCTCGATTAAGGCATGCATTTCCTTTCTCACACCCGATAGCTGCTTTTCATAATCTGTTAAGGACTCTCTTTCCCTCAGTGTTTTTAGTCCCATATACCCTGAATAAAAGGAGCGATTCGCTAGATGGTCTTCTCTTAGCTTTTTCCATATTTGCTCACAGGGATATAAGCTCAGGAGATACTGGAGGGAGAGTTAAAAGAGTAAGATTTTGGATATGTTAGAAAACATCTTGTCTGTGGAGATGAATATCTAGGGGAAATATGAGCAAAAGTAAGATCTATGAAAATTTAACCAATGAGTATCTTTCCATATGCGAATTAAGAGAAAAACTGGATTTTGCTGGTGCATTCATGCAATTCAGCTTAATCACTCACCTTACGGAAAAGAAGGGGCTTGGCTGTAAGTTTCTTAAAGCTCTTAGCAATGCCATTACTTGGTTTGCCCTCACTATTAGTTTATAATATTTCAAAGAAAAATGATTTATTTGATTTTGTCTTCACTCTCAACATTTCCAATTTGCAGGTAAGCGACAATCGAAGCAAATATGTGAGTCTCGTGTGTACTTTACTTAAAAACAACTTTTGTTGGAGCTTTTCTTAAAGCTTGTATTCTGTTTTTATTGACCTCTGATATTCTTCTATTCTCCACTGTTTCTGATAGATCTCATAGATTTTTTCAGCATCACTTCTTAAAAGATATCATTCTCCTATAAACCCATCTTCTTTTTGAAAACCTTCTTTGTTAGACCTGCAGGAAATAAAAGGTCT
>JAUHQH010000016.1 GCA_030408485.1 Candidatus Neptunichlamydia sp.
CAGATGTGTATAAGAGACAGGTCCTACCCTAATCTAATGCAAAACTTGGAGGATCGATCACAAGAATTCTCTTAAGATTAAAGCTGATCGCATCCATGAATGCAGCGAACTGATTCTTTGCAATTCCTCGATAACGTACCCTTTGATTCCTTTTCAATTTGTTGCATCAGGAACTCCGTTTTAGAAATCAAAAAAGACGCTTACTCGATTTCTTTTAAAAAGTCTTCTGTTCGCAACAGTCCCATTATACAACCTGTTACAGACACTGCCGTAGGAGCTTTTAAGGATATTGACTTTGTAGCATTTCGAGCCTTTGACGCAATTGTCTTCAACTGATAATATATTTAGAAAACACTAATTTTAGAAAAATCCTTATATGTCTATTTTTCTAGTAATTTTTATGTATGGAGCCTGGTCCAGTATTTTTTCTCTAGGCAAAATGGCACTTGAAAATAGCCCTCCCATTTTTTTAACTAGTATTCGAATGCTCTTTGCTGCAGTGATCCTTTTAGGCTGGTTCTTCCTAAAAGACAGAAAGAGCCTCAAAATAGGAAGAAGTCAGATTCTCCCTCTTTTAGCGCTTTCAGTTTTCAGCATCTATCTAACAAATATTTTAGAGTTTTGGGGACTCCAACACCTAACAGCAGCAAAAACCTGTTTCATCTATAGCCTCTCTCCCTTCTTTGCGGCAATCTTCTCCTATATTCACTTTAGGGAAAAGATGAACAAGAAAAAGCTCCTTGGAATGCTTATCGGTTTTGCAGGATTCGTTCCTGTCCTCATGATGCAAACTGGAGATGAAAACCTTTTCCAAGCGTTTAGCTTCTTCTCATGGCCCGAGCTTGCGATTATGGGCGCTGCTCTATTCTCGGTCTATGGATGGGTTCTCCTCAGAATCATTGTCAAAAAGCAAACTTTATCTCCAATGTATGCCAATGGATATAGCATGCTCCTCGGAGGAACAATGGCTTTTGTTCACTCCCTTTTTGTCGACCATTGGAACCCCATTCCTGTTGCTGCGGGACAGATGACTCCCTTTATTCAAGGAATTATTTTGATGACTCTCGTTTCAAACATTCTTTGCTATAACCTTTATGGCTATATGCTAAAGAAATATACAGCAACCTTTTTGTCCTTTATGGGGCTTTTAAGTCCGATCTTTGCTTCACTGAATAGTTGGATTATTTTAGGAGAGTCCCCTTCATGGCAAATCCTCCTTGCAACATCTATCGTTTTATTAGGTCTCTTTATCGTCTATCAAGCAGAACTTAAACAGGGATATATTGTTGTAAAAGGCGAAAGGAAGCTCGCTCCTGAAGAAGTCGAAGCAAAGGTTTAGCTCCCTCTTTCCCCATTCCACTTGAAAGTGACCGGTTTACAGTTTCTGAGAATATTTTTGTTTCCCGATATTGCGAAACGCTCTTATGTTTCCTCCATACCAAGGGAAGGAAACACCTGTCAAGGCTCTTGTGCCACAAGCAGTTGTTTTCAATTTAGGGTCAACCATTTAACAATTGTTCCAGCCTTATATTGACAAGGAGGTAGAGGTGTTATAAAAGGAATTTTGAGCTACTTAAAGGAAGCAGACCAAGTTACCTGACGCCAAAGATCGATATGAATGGCCAAATGCTTCCCTTTAGATGAAGCTCTGTCTAATTAAGCCCTTAAAGGAGCTGGTTTTAATGTTCAAACAGAAGGATCAAAAAGGCCGAAAACTTCAAGATGTTTATGTTGCCGTTGTGCAGTCCGGAGATCTCAAGAGCCTGCAAAACCTTCTTGATGATAAAAGGAAAATAAATGCCCCAATAGGAAGGTTTGGACTAACACCCCTTCACCTCTGCGCAATCTTTGGCCAGGTTGAGATAGCCATTTGGCTTCTCGAAAACAAAGCAAAGATCGATAAGAAAGAAAGCGCGAGCGGAAAAACGCCGCTTCACCTTGCAGCCCGCTTTGGACATGTAGATCTCCTGGATATAATACTCGAGCAATCCAAAGAACTTCCAAACTCGAAGAGATTTTTAGAAGACACGGCTAAATGTCGCCCCATCCATTATGGTTGCATGCAAGAAGATCAAAGGGTCGTTGAGCTTTTATTGAAACATGGCGATCAGCCAAACGCCTTTGCCAGTATTGGAACCCCACTGGATATTGCCATCTACAAAAAGAACCTGCCATTGGCTGACTTTCTTTCGCTTGATCACGTTTATATTCTCTTAGTTTTCTCCAGTATCCAGAATGGGAATTAGGGTCTTGGGGGCTTGTCACTGAAAAGAGACATTGATCTTCTGCGCTTGGAATGGTACAAGTGGGAGTTGTCCCCAGATCGTATCCCACAACAATGATGATGACAAGACCAACTACACAAGCAGCAATAAAGATCCAAGCCAGTACTTTTTTATCATATTTGCCCTTTTTTATCTTTGAGTTGCTATCGCCATCATAAGCTCCCAATTATTTCGACCTGAGTGACCAAGGTCTTCTAAATGTATTCCTGTGTGTGACTGAGTAGGCTGTGAATCTAGAATGTGCTTTTTTTGGCATCTTTGCCATTTTAAAGCAGAGCAACGCAGCAATATTTTTTATGCTTTTTAATTGCAAACGCTGAAGGGAGAATGTGTTATGGATAGATTTAGGAAACGGAAGAGGAGGGATTCGAACCCCCGGTCCCGCGAAGGACTTCTGTTTTCAAGACAGACGCATTCGGCCACTCTGCCACTCTTCCCAAGTTATTTTAATCGAGCAGTATAAACATTTCTCCAGCTATATTGCAAGAAAGTTTTTCTCTAAAATTTTTTCTACGTTAATTTCTTGGATTCATTATGGTCTATACCATCTGTCAAATCCAATTCTACATATCATTTCTGATAGATAGTATAATTAGTCGATTTAAGCTCCAATTTCTGATCCTAATGAGGATACCTTGAAATCTGAGCTGACTTAACTTGAATCCTCATTGCCTCCTGAGCAAGCGACCCAACTAAAAGAAATGCCTGTCTCTTATACACATCT
>JAUHQH010000017.1 GCA_030408485.1 Candidatus Neptunichlamydia sp.
TAGTTAATTTGAAACAAAAAGAAGTGATGCAAATAACAAGTGGACCTGGAAAAAAACATTATCCCGCATGGGAACCAACGAGAGGACTTTTATGAAGAAATTATCTTGGGCATTTGCGCTATCAACCGCAGTCCTATTTACCGGATGCCAAAGCAATTCAAGTACCGTTTGGGAAGATACAAAAACAATGGGACGTTATCTTCACAGAAAAGGGCAACTTCTTTGGAAGCAGGATGCCGATTCACGGATGATTGAATCTGAAGATGAATTTATCGGCCCCCAAGAAGAAGAGTATGTTCCTCTAAAAGATGAGGATCTTAAAACTCAATTTGCAGACCATAGCATCCCTCAACCTAAGGAAGTTCCAGGAGCTATTGGGAGCAGCATTCCAAGTATCGATCAGTTTGTCACACCTACTTCTCATTTAGCCGACTTGTTCCAAAACCTCTATTTCAACACAGATAAGCACACTCTCAAAACAAAAGATGACTACAAGAATGTTGCTGATATTGCTGAATGCATGAAGAAAAACTCTAACCTTTATATTTTTGTAGCAGGACATTGTGATGAAAGAGCCTCAGAAGCCTATAATCTTGCTTTGGGAACGCGTCGCGCAAACACCATTCGAACTCTTTTAGTTAAACGTGGGGTGAACCCCAACCATATTTATACCATTTCCTTTGGAAAAGAAATACCCGCAGAACTCGGACATACTGCTGAGGTCTGGGCAAAAAATCGTCGTGTAGAATTTAAGATCTTTGAAAAGAAGGGTTCCTAAATGAAAAAATATTGTCTTTTCCTCATCACAACAATTTTTCTAGCTGGATGTGGCTCGATGAGCTCCTCAAAAGGAGAAAAACATCAAATGGAGCTAAGCCTCCATAAGGTCCGTACAGAAGTGGAAGATATCAAACATGAACTCAATACGTATGAAATTGAGCATCATGTCATCGAAGGAAAATTGATCGATCAGGAACAGACAATTGCTTCTCTTAGGCAGCAGATGGCTGAGCTAAAATCTGGAAAACTCGATTCATTTGTTCAAGAATCTCAAAATTTAGAGAAAAAACTCCAACAAGTTTCGAAAAAACAAGAAAAAATTGTAATCGATATCCGACAGCTCAGTTCTCATGCCAATGATACGACAACGGCCCTATCACAATATAAGGATAAAATTGCTCAGTTTGAAAAAGCAATTCAAGAACAAAACGTCCAACTGAAAGAAATCCCCAAGATTAAGAAAGGAATCACCAAGCTTGCAGAAGTAGAGAGCTTCAAAACTTATAAAGTGCAAGCCGGTGATTCTTTAGAAAAGATTGCACGCGATAATCACACAACTGTTGAAGAACTGAAACGACTAAACCAAATGAGGACAGATCTTATCGTCATTGACCAACTCATCAACCTCCCTTGAATCTACCCCAATACATAGCGCTTTAAAATCTAAAGCACTATGTAGCAATAAAATCTTCAATTCGATAGAATCCGATAAGAATTATTGCATCATAGGTGTAAGTATGTCCCAGAAAAAAACAATTCTGCTCATTGAAGATGAAGAAGATATTGCAACTCTGATCAAACTACAAGGAGAGCTTTCAGGGTATAAACTTCATGTAGAAGTTGATGGGATTAATGGGTATCGTGCAATCGAAAGAGAAAAGCCCGATCTTGTCATTATTGATGTCACGCTTCCAGGACAAAATGGTTTTGATATTTGTCGGAAGGTGAGAAACAACCCCGAACTGAAAAGTATTCCTATCATCATTTTAAGCGCTAAAAGAGAAGAAATCGATATTGTCTTGGGGCTCGAGCTTGGAGCTGACGACTATGTTTCCAAACCCTTTTCACCCAGGATTCTATTTTCTCGAATAAAAGCCATTCTTCGAAGAGGAAAAGAACAAGAAAAAGCTGTAAAGCTTTTAACTTTTGGAGATTTTATACTTGATGTCAGTCGCTACCTTCTTAAAAAGAATGGGAATCCTGTTATGATTACCCTTTCTGAGTTTGGAATTCTGAAAAGACTTTTGACAAACAAGGGAAAAGTTCTAACAAGAAATCAGCTTCTTGATGATATTCATAATGACGACGCCTTTATTGTCGACCGGAATATTGATGTTCACATTGCTGCCCTTCGAAAAAAACTTGGACCTAATTTTAATTGGATTGAAACTGTCCGCGGCGTAGGGTATCGCTTGCGTGAGGAGTCCCCGAAAAAGTGAATAGTATAGAGCGGCGCTCATTCCGATTTTACACCGCTTGTTTTAAATCCGATTTACACGCTCCTGTCTTATGAACATCCCTTATGGGGCTGTTGAAAGCTGAAAGAGTTTTCGGATAAGTTAAGATTTTCATCGAAAACTCTTTCAGCTTTCAACAGTGAGACTCTGCTGACAAGGATTAACAAGGAGTTAATTTCTGTTGCCCTGGTAGAGATTTTTTAGAAAAACAGGGTGATGAATATTCCTTCAACAAAAAGAACGAAATGGTCAAGCAACACTTATAATGATCAAGTTAAGATAAGAGAGAAAAGATCGAAACAAGCAAGAAGCAGAAGCGATAGA
>JAUHQH010000018.1 GCA_030408485.1 Candidatus Neptunichlamydia sp.
ACTCGAAACCGTTGAGTGCTAGTTTCTTGTTGCCATGAAACACTCTCTGTGTTATATTAGCAGTAGGATGAGGTAACTGCAAACTTACAAATGAGGAGATTGCTGTCCAGTGGGATCAAAAAGAAAGCAAAGAGCTGAGAGAGAACAAGCTATTCTTATCGGCCTTGTTGAACTTTTCCTTCTAACAGGGAAACCTGTGGGATCAAATACCTTAAAAGAAAATGGGTTCGACGATATCAGTTCTGCAACCATTCGTAACTACTTTACAAGTCTAGAGAAAGAAGGGTTTTTAAAGCAGGAACACTCTTCAGCTGGAAGGGTGCCAACACCTACAGCCTTTAAGCTTTATGCCTCTCATCATATGCATTCCGATCATATCGACCCTAAAGAGTTTGACCTTCTGAAGAAGGGGCTCGATAAAGATACACGAGAAATCGTAGGGTATTTGCAATCTGCTTCAGAACTATTGAGCACCTTGACTCAAGGAGCTATTTTTCTTTCTTCTCCTCGTTTTGATCAGGACTTAATCGTTGATATCAAAGTTGTAGGGATCGATACCAAACGATGCTTAGCCGTGGTCGTCACAGACTTTGGACTCGTCCATACCGAGATCCTTTATACACCCAAAAAGCTAAGTAGCTTTTCAATCAAAAGACTTGAAACATACTTTAACTTCCGCCTGACGGGACTTGATCGCCCAAAATTGAATAAGGAAGAAGAAAAGCTTGGAGCAACCTTTTATAACGAACTCATGATGCGCCATATTGTGGGGTACTCAAATTTCAGTGCAGAGGATATTTATAAGACGGGCTTTTCTAAATTGATCCGCTTTCCAGAATTTCGAGATGCAGCTGTTCTAGCCACAGGACTTTCAATTTTTGAAAATACGGCTTTCATGCGCACCCTTTTAGGAGAGTGTACAAAAGACGCCACATTAAAAGTCTGGATTGGTGATGACTTAAATCACCCTTCAGCAAGGACCGTGCAAAGTAGTATTATTGCTGTTCCTTACTTCATACATGGAAAAGCTGTTGGTGCCATTGCCCTTTTAGGACCGATTCGGATGCCTTACCCAAAAATCTTTGGGATCCTCAAGAGTTTTTCTTTAATTTTAAGTGAAGTGCTGACACGTAATCTATATAAGTATAAAATCACTTACCGGCAACCCGCTGCTGAACAAGTGGAATTAAAAACTGAGCCACCAAAATTAATTGAATAGAGTGGGTCAAGATAACTAGGAGCAAATGAGTTGTGAACGAAGAGCCAAAAGAAACCGAAGAAGAATTAAAAGAAGAGCCAGTCATCGAAGAAATCGATGAAACTGAACTGCTCAAAAAGAAAGTTAAAGAGGAACAAGAAAAATATTTGCGCTCTCTTGCAGATATGGAGAATACCAGAAAGAGAATGCAAAGAGAAAAACATGATACCACCCGTTTTGCTGTAGAAAATGTCATTACAGAATTTCTGTCTCCTTTAGATAATTTTGAAAATGCTCTAAGTTTTGTCCATCAAGCATCCGAAGAAACCCAAAATTGGGCAAAAGGATTTGAGATGATTCTCACACAATTTAAAGATATACTCAGTAGTCACAAAGTCACCCCCTTCTCTTCAGAAGGACAGACCTTTGATCCTCATCTTCATGAGGTATTAGAGCTTGAAGAAACGGAAAAACATGAGGATGGGGCAATCATCCAAGAGTTTTTAAAGGGGTATAAATGTGGCGAAA
This sequence comes from Candidatus Neptunichlamydia sp., assembly GCA_030408485.1. GTDB lineage: Bacteria > Chlamydiota > Chlamydiia > Chlamydiales > Simkaniaceae > Neptunichlamydia. Next base: position 1,727 of record JAUHQH010000018.1, read on the forward strand.
GAATCCTCCGTCCTGCCCGCGTGAAAGTTGCAAAAGCGCCAAGTAAAGACGAAGAAAAAGAATTAGAAGAACAAAATACTAAGGGAGAATAAGAAACTATGGCTAAGAAAAGTAAAGTCATTGGAATTGACCTCGGAACCACAAATTCTTGTATCGCTGTGATGGAAGGAGGTTCCGCTAAGGTTATTGCAAATGCGGAAGGAACACGAACCACTCCATCGATTGTCTCTTACAAAGATGGTGAAAGACTGGTAGGAATTCCTGCGAAACGGCAAGCGGTAACAAACCCCGAAAAAACGCTTTTTTCTACAAAGCGGTTTATTGGGCGAAAGTTTTCTGAAGTAGAATCAGAAATTAAAACCGTACCTTATAAAGTCGTTGCGAATAGCAATGGCGATGCTGTTTTTGAAGTCGACGGGAAAACACTCACTCCAGAAGAAGTCGGAGCGCAAGTCCTCAAAAAAATGAAGGAAACCGCGGAAGAATATCTTGGTGAAAAAGTCACAGAAGCGGTTATTACTGTTCCCGCTTACTTCAATGATTCCCAAAGACAATCAACAAAAGATGCTGGTAAGATTGCTGGTCTTGATGTCAAGCGTATCATCCCAGAACCAACTGCTGCTGCTCTTGCTTACGGTCTTGATAAAGAGGGTGCTGATAAGAAGATCGCCGTCTTTGACCTTGGGGGTGGAACCTTCGATATTTCCATTCTTGAAATTGGAGATGGAGTCTTTGAAGTCCTTGCAACCAATGGAGATACCCACCTTGGTGGAGACGATTTCGATAACGTGATTATCGATTGGATGCTTGAAGAATTTAAGAAAGATAATAGCATCGATTTATCCAAAGATAAGATGGCTCTCCAAAGGATTAAAGACGCTGCTGAGAAAGCGAAAATTGAGCTTTCTGGAACCCAACAAACAGAAATTAACCAACCTTTCATCACAATGGATGCAAGCGGTCCTAAACACTTAGCACTCACCCTTACACGTGCGAAGTTTGAAAGCTTAGCTTCTAATCTGGTTGAGCGCTCTGTCCAACCTTGTCTTGACGCTCTGAAAGATTCTGGTCTCAGCAAAGATCAAATCCAAGAGGTCCTCCTTGTTGGTGGAATGAGCCGTATGCCAGCTGTTCAAGAAAAGGTGAAAGAGGTCTTCGGAAGAGATCCTCATAAAGGCGTTAACCCTGATGAAGTCGTTGCAACTGGTGCTGCGATTCAAGGAGGTGTTCTTGCAGGAGATGTTAAAGATGTTCTTCTCCTTGACGTGATTCCTTTAACACTTGGTATTGAAACGCTAGGTGGCGTTTTGACTCCTCTTGTCGAAAGGAATACGACAATCCCAACCCAGAAGAAACAAACCTTCTCAACAGCCATGGATAACCAACCGGCTGTAACAATCGTTGTTCTTCAAGGGGAGCGTAAAATGGCAAAAGATAATAAAGAAATCGGTCGATTTGATTTGACTGAGATCCCTCCTGCACCTAGAGGCACTCCACAAATTGAAGTAGCTTTCGATATTGATGCCGATGGTATCCTCCACGTTTCTGCTAAAGATCTTGGTTCTGGAAAAGAACAAAAGATCCGGATCGAAGCAAAATCGGGTCTCGATGAAACTGAGATCAACCGGATGGTTAAAGATGCAGAAGAACACGCCGAAGAAGATAAGCAGAAAAAAGAAGAGATAGAAAACCGGAATAAAGCCGATAGCCTCGTCTTCCAAGCGGAAAAAGCCTTAAAAGATTACAAGGATAAACTTCCTGATCATTTAGCTAAAGAGATTCAAACCCGCATTGATAATGTGAAAAAATCTCTTGAGGGAACAAACATCGCTGGAATCAATACCGCTGCTGAAGAACTTAACACCTATATTCAAAAAATTGGTGAAGAGATTCAAAAGCAAGGAGGCGCTCCCGGAGGACAACCAGGTGCTGGTGGTCCAAACATGGGAGGGACTCCTGGACAGGAACCTCCAAAAGAGGAAAAGAATCCCGATATTGAAGAGGCTGAAGTGGAAATCCTCGACGATGAGGAAAAGTAAACAAAAGGGCGCTTATTCAGCGCCCTTCTTTATTTTCTCTATCACTATCAGACTAATCGCTTCTTCAGAGCAAAGTCTATCCATTAAATTCTCAGACTAAGGAATGAAAGACTTTCAAGACATGTGCATTTAAAATGCTTCTAAGAAATCTCTCCTTATACCATTATTCTTTGATAGATGGTATTATTTCGCTAGTATGACTATAATGAGTGAAAACTCAGGATCGGATGCATTCACAGATAATTCCTGTAATTTTAGCCGGGGGATCTGGAACTAGACTTTGGCCCTTGTCGAAAAAAAGTTCTCCCAAACAATTTTTAAAGCTCATTGGAAGTCGCTCGCTTTTTCAAGAAGCACTTCTCCGTGTCAAAGAAATTCCCTCTACTAATGAAATTCTCATTGTCATCAATGAAGCACACGTGTCTATTTGCCAAGAGCAGCTGGAAGAAATCGGTATTGACAATGTGACGATGATCCTTGAACCTTGTAGCCGGAATACTGCCCCAGCGATTGCGCTTGCTGCGCATACCGTCCATCAAAAATTCGGAGAGGAAGCAACCATGGTTGTACTTCCTGCAGATCACCTTATTGGAGGAGGATCTGAATTTGCAAAAGTGATGGTATCCGCTAGCGCATTAAAAAAAGAGAACCATCTCATTACTTTTGGCGTTGTCCCTACCTCACCGAAGACCGGATATGGGTACATTCAAGCAGGAAAACCTATTGATGATTTAAGTTATCGAGTAGAAAAGTTCATTGAAAAACCGAATAGAAGGCTTGCAAAAGCCTTTCTTCATGAGGAAAACTACTACTGGAATAGTGGAATTTTTCTCTTTCGAGCAATGCCCCTTTTAGAAGAACTGAAAAAAAATGCTCCGCTAATTTTCAATGCTTCCCATGAGGCTTTTAAACACGGCAAAGTCAAGGGAAACCTTTTGCATATCGACAAAAACCATTTTGCAAAATGTCCTAGTGATTCTATCGACTATGCCGTGATGGAAAAAACCACTAATGTTGCAGTGATCCCCTTTCATCTTCCTTGGAGTGATCTCGGTTGCTGGGCTTCTGTTGCCGATGCAGGAGAGTCTGATGATCAAAACAATGTGATTCGTGGCAACGTCATCCTAAAAGATTCTAAAGGGTGCTTACTCACTTCAGAAAATGGACAACTCGTTGCCACCATCGGAGTCAAAGATCTCATTGTTGTCGCCACTCCCGATGCTGTTCTCGTTGCCGATAAAGCGCACACACAAGAAGTCAAAAAGATCGTCAACAGCTTAAACTCTTAGATTATACCTATTTGGGACTATTGGAAACTGGAAGATCATCGTCTGAATTATCTTTTCACCGAAAATTACCAATATCACAAATCCCCTACTCTAAAGCTGTCTCTTATACACATCTCCGAGCCCACGCGACTGATTCCTATCTCGTA
>JAUHQH010000019.1 GCA_030408485.1 Candidatus Neptunichlamydia sp.
AATATTTTATTCTGTTTTTGATCTTTCGTTCGCAAGTCGCTGATTGAATGTGCCAAAAAGAGTAAATTTCTTGAAGATTTGATAGATAAATTCTATATATGAATAAACTTTTATTGTCTCCTCCGGAAGATAGTTGAAAACTCTCGCCTTTAAGGCGAAGAAAAGATTAAACTTGCCGCCATGCGACATTATAATTTAGGACCCCACACTAAAACAGATCTGAAAGTCTATCTTGTATCGGTCCCTTAAGTACAGAAAGCGAATATTGACCAGGCAGATGCCTATATGTCTTAAGAGATGTGCTAAGGGGCAGATTGCATTGGAACACGCACTTGACATCTTCTAATCTCTATTTTCTTTTGTTTTCAACAGCCTCATAAACGGTATTACGACCTTCGTTTGAAACACTTGAACTGAAAAAGCTCCTCCAATGGTGGCAGCTTCTTTGTTCTGATCAAATTCTTCTTTCGCAATGTCTTTTAGAGAAAAAAGCAGGAGAGGATTTCCTCTCTTTTAAGAGAACATATCGAAGCAATTCCCCTTAAGATTTAATGGTGGTGATCCATCCATTTTGCTCGGCAATTTCTTCAATAGCTCCGATTTTAATTCCTTGGCGCTCTTGAATAATCTGAACATAGTTTGAAGCTTGGTGAAGCGCTTCAAATGTTCCTGTATCAAGCCAGGCAAAACCGGAATTAAAAAGATGAACTCTTAAATCCCCCCTTTCAAGATAGACACGATTGACATCGGTAATCTCAAGTTCTCCACGAGCAGAGGGTTTAAGAGATTTTGCAATGGGAATCACATCATTGTCATAGAAATAAAGCCCTGTTACGGCATATTGAGAAAGAGGGTTTTGAGGCTTTTCAACAATATTTGTTACTCGTTGATCTTCATCAAAGGCAACAACACCATACCTTTCAGGATCTTTGACTTGATAACCAAAGATGACGCCCCCTTTTTCTAGAGTACTACAGCTTGTTAAAAGAGAACTCAGGTGTTCTCCATAAAAGATATTATCCCCAAGAACTAACGCCACACTCTGATTTTCAATAAACTCTTCAGCAATAATAAATGCTTCTGCAATCCCGTTGGGCTCTGTTTGAACTCCATACCAGATATTAAGCCCTAAGTGAGAGCCATCTTTCAAAAGCGCTTGAAAGCGGGGAAGATCATGTTCTGTTGAGATCAGCATGATCTCACGGATTCCGGCTTGCATCAGGATTGATAGCGGGTAATAGATCATGGGTTTATCGTAGATCGGTAAGAGCTGCTTACTGGTTGCAAGAGTAAGAGGGTGAAGACGTGTGCCAAGCCCGCCTGCCAATATAATTCCTTTCATCGTATTCTATCGCTCGATTGCATAAGTATCTGGAAATCCCCGGTAACATTCCTTATAATCTAACTCATATCCTACAACAAAACGACCTTCAATATCAAATAAGGCAATGTCGGGACAATAATCGGTGCTGTAAGGAATATCTTTTGAAAGAAGGGTCAAAGATTTGACTGATGCAGATCCTTTCTTTTCGATTTGAGAAGCAACTATCAAAGATACCATCAATCACAAGAATATACTTTCTCGCAATTTCTAAATCATCGACTCCTTTTACAGTCAATTCTCCTTTACTCCCATGCGTATAGCTTGAGCAATTGTAAGCTCTTGCCCACTATATTGTTCTTCTAACTGTCGAGCAACTCTTTCAAGGCGCTCTAATTTGATCTGAATTAATGGCTGTAGCTGGAGTTCGTTGCCCAGAGGGTGTTTCTTTTGAATAAGATTTTGATTCATCGTTAACAAAGTTGCATCCTTCTTCAATCAACCGATCTATAAAATCAAGATTATAATTTTCGCCTGATAAAAAGAGAGGATTTTGAAGCATATATTCGTGAAAAGGAATGGTAGAGTCTACTCCACCAATATGAAATTCACGAAGTGCTCGTTTAGAAATCTCTATCGCATCCTTTCGGTCTTTTCCTTTGACAATAAGTTTTGCAATCATTGAATCATAAAAAGGAGGGATTCTATATCCGGAATAGCATGCACTATCTACACGAACATGAGGACCGCCAGGAGGAATATAGTATTCAAGAAGTCCTGGAGAAGGCATAAAGTTTTTCGAAGGATTTTCTGCATTGATACGGAATTCAAAAACATGCCCCTTAAAACAGATATTCTTTTGCTTATAGGAAAGTTTCTCTCCCATAGCCATTTTAATTTGCTCTTTGACAAGATCGATTTCCGTGAGCTCTTCAGTCACTGTATGCTCAACTTGAATCCTTGTATTCACTTCCATAAAATAGAAGTTTTTCTTCTCATCTAATAGAAATTCTACAGTTCCCACAGTGTGGTATTTTGCAGCTTTAACTAAGTGCACTGCTGCTTCTCCCATTTTTTTGCGAAGATGAGGAGTTAAAAGAGGGCTAGGTGTTTCTTCAATCAATTTTTGCCTTCTTCGTTGAATAGTGCAATCTCTCTCCCCTAAATGGACATAATTGCCATGTTTATCACCTAAAATTTGGATTTCGATATGGCGAGGATTCATGATCATTTTTTCGAGATAGATATCAGGATTTCCAAAAGAAGCTTCAGCCTCTGTTCGAGCAGCCGCATATTGCCTAACAAAATCATCAGCATCATGGGCAATACGGATTCCTTTTCCTCCACCTCCAGCAGTTGCCTTGATGAATACAGGGAATCCTATTTTCTTTGCTTCTTTTACGGCTTCATCGACTGTTTCGACAATTCCTTTAGAACCTGGAATCACTGGACAACGCACATTTTTAGCAATACCCTTGGCCTGCACCTTATCTCCCAAAAGACCGATTGTCTTCGAAGAAGGTCCAATAAAGGTAATCCTACAACTTTCACAAATGGAAGCAAACTTTGCATTTTCACTTAGGAAGCCATAACCAGGGTGGATCGCATCGGCACCTGTAATTTCACAAGCTGAAAGAATATTGGGGATTCTAAGATAGGATTGGTTCGATGGAGCTTCTCCAATGCAAATCGCTTCATCAGAATGAAGAACATGAAGAGATTCAGCATCAACTTTCGAATAAACAGCTACGGTCTGAAGTCCCAAATCATGACAGGCTCGAATAATTCGAACGGCAATTTCACCTCTATTAGCAACTAAGACCTTTTTCATAATTTAAGCAAGTTTAAGAAGTTTTGTTCCAAATTCTACAGGATGCGCATTGTCGACATAAATTGCTGTCACAACGCCACTTTTACCTGCCTTGATTTCATTCATCACCTTCATTGCTTCAACGATTCCAATGACTGTCTCTTCTGTTACAGTATCCCCAACTGTTACAAACGGATCGGCTTCGGGAGATACTGCTGTATAAAACGTCCCGACCATCGGAGAGGTGACTTCATGTCCTTTTTTTGACTCAGGCTCTTTTGGTTCACTGCCTTTTTGAGGAAGCTTTTCCTGAACTTGAGGTTCGAGCTGACGCGCTACAGTTGTAAAAGGACTCGCCTCAAATTTACTTCCTCTTTCAAGTTCTAGCTCAAAGCCATTCTTATCTTTAAAGGCAACTTTTGTCATTCCTTTATCTTCCATTGCAGCCATGAGTTCTTTAATTTTTTCTAAATCCATTTTCTATCTCCTAAAATAGAATTAGATTCTCTGTACATATTCTCCAATATGGGTATCAACCTTGATGATATCGCCTACTTCAATGAACAGGGGTACCTCTACTTTTGCTCCTGTCTCCAAAATCGAAATTTTACTTGCTGGAGAAACAGAAATCTTTGATTTACTATCTTCTAGTTTAACAATCATAAGCTCTATAAATTGGGGAAGTTCTACCGAGAAAATTGTTTCTCCATAAAACATAGCTTTAATTTGAATTCCCTCTTTCAAATAGTTGACTTTATCGCCTACAACATCGGTCGAAACAAGCACTTCATCTAGTTCATCGATATCGAGGAAAAGGTAGTCTTTTCCTTCTAAATAAAGAAACTCTAAGCGCCGTTCAATTAAAGTTACCTCTTCAATCGCTTGACCTAATTTGAAGTTTTTCTCGATTACCTCATCAGACATGAGGTTCTTGAGCTTCGTCTTAATAAAGGGAACTCCCTTAGCAACTGTTACTTTAAGACTAGTCTCTACTCGATAGATCTTTCCATCTAGAGAAAGGGTGGTTCCAGGTGAAATTTGATTACTTGTTGTTACCATGTATTGTTAACCAACTATTTTGAAAATTTCCAAAAGGGCTTTCAACTCTTTTAGATATAAAATGGTATAATCGACGTCCTTTTTAAATCCAGTATTACCTAAGCCCCTTCCCCATTTGAGTTGAACAGTTTTATACCCAAGTTCCTTAGCAGGAGTAAGATCAATAGAAATTCTATCTCCACAAACTAAAGCATTTAATGGAGAAATCCCCATTTCTTCACTCACTTTTTGGTAGATCTTTTTTTTATCTCCATCTGTACAAAAATAGAGTTTAGTAAAAAATTGAGTTGAAATCCCCGCCCGCTTCATCTTTTCTCGCTGAATCTTCTCTTTTCCCTTTGTCACTAAAACAAGAGGATGACTCACAGAAAGTTCTTCTAAAACTTCTATTGCATCTTCAACAGGTTGGATCGGCTCATTGAATATAGGGCTTTCATAAACAGCTTTTAGTGCCACATCCAAACATTGAGCAGGAGCTTTATTAATCTCTAAGAACTCTCGGATCGCTTCTCCTGAACTCACATGAAATGTATTGAGCCTTAAAAGTTCGTCATAAGAACGGTTGAAACTTGCCATTGAGAGCCCGACACCTTCCATTGCTATGAGAGCATTTTTCAAAACGTCAGGCAATATCGAGCCACTCGTGTCAATAAGAGTATCGTCTAAATCAAATATGATCAACAATTTTCATTATCTCTTTTGTTACTTGTGTTGAATTATGACGAATCAAACTTCGAGTAATTAACGTGTCTCCTTTAAGGCTTTGAGAAAGCTCTCCAAGTAGAGGCGCTGAAATCACTCGTGGTCCACTCATATCATTTTCTACCAATTCACCCTCCTCAGCATATTTTTCAATCAGTTCCTGATCGGGCGTCTGACTGTTTACTAGGATATAGTCAAAAATATCGTCTCCTAAATAGGTCACGATTTCATTTAAATAATCACTCACCTCATATCCCGTTGTTTGTCCCTTTCGGTTCATTAGGTTCGCAATGAAAACTTTTTTTGCATGGGATTCTCTGAGTGCTTGACTGACTCCACCTACTAGAAGATTAGGAATGATCGAGGTGTGGAGTCCCCCTGGACCTAAAATAATGAGGTCGGCATTCCGAATTTCACTAATAGCATGGGGATTAGATTCCGGAAACGGTTCGAGGTAAATTTTGTTATACCCTTTATCAATTTCATGTGAGAGATAGATTTCCTTTTCCCCTTCTAAGATTTTTCGATTCTTAAGAATCATCTTCAAGCGGACTTGGTGTGTTGTGACAGGAATAACCTTTCCCTTAATAAAGAGAATGCGTCCCATCTCTTCAACAGCACGTTCAAAACTTCCGGTAACCTTTTCTAGAGCTGAAAGAAGGAGATTCCCTAAACTATGACCTCCAAGACCTCCATTTTCAAAGCGATAATTCATCACACTACGCATCAGCCTTGAAGAATTGGAAAGGGCAACTAAACATTGTCGAACATCACCTGGAGGGAGAACTCCCAGTTCGTCCCGAAGAATTCCTGTACTTCCCCCATCATCTGCCATTGAAACAATTGCGCTAAGATCAACGTTGTGTTTTTTTAGACCTCGAAGAACAGTGAAATTTCCTGTTCCTCCTCCCATAACAACAACCTTCTTCATCCGCGGAGTCCTTTGATTTTTTCTTTCATCCCCTCACCTTTAAAGAGGTAGGTTCCAGCAACAAGATGGTTGGCCCCCGCTTTGATAACCTGAGGAGCCGTTTTATCATCAATCCCACCATCGACCTGAATATCAAAAGGTGGAAGAGTTTCTCCTTCTTTAGGGACTTTCCCTCCTTTACGGACATTCAATTTATCGCAAAGACCGCGAGCAAATTCAATCTTATCTAAAACTTCTGGAATAAAGATCTGTCCACCAAACCCTGGATGTACCGTCATCAAAAGCATTTTGTCACATTTATCGAGATACTTTGGGATAAGGTTTTCACTGGTTTCAGGACAAAAAGCAAGTCCTGCATGCACATTGCATTTTCGAATGTAATTTAAAGTATCTTCAACATCTTCTGTTGCTTCGACATGAAAAGTAATGCAATCGGCACCGTTTTCTACTAAACACTCGATATAGTCATAAGGATTATAAACCATGATATGAACATCGAGATAAAGATCTATTGCTCGATTAACCACTGCAAGAGCTTTAGGACTCAGCGAAAGGTTGGGAACAAAATGGCCATCCATAATATCAAAGTGGATGGCATCAGCCCCCGCTTGTTCCGCCCGTTTTGCTTCATCAGTCAAATGACCAAAGTCTGCTGCAAAAATCGAGGGCTCAATATAAATCTCATTATCTGTTGCCATACGTTTCCAATTATAAACGCAATCTGCGAATATTATCAAACCGGGTTTTATATTTGAAACAGATATCGATCATGTTCACGTTTTTGTATCTGGTCCACCTAGATATTCTCCAGCTTGGATAGCTAACCTTTTGAAAGGTTATACCTCAAGAATGTTACGCCTAAAATTTCCTTTTATCAAAAGGATATGTGGAAAAGATAAGTTTTGGACATCTGCATACTATGTTGGCACAGCTGGTGCAGTATCATCGGAAACGATTATTCGATATATCACAGAATGCCAGGGTAAATAAGCACGCTTGCATCTCAACCCTCTAGGGGATGAGAATCCCCCCGTGTCTTTTGAAATGTGTCTCCAGTCGCTATCTAAGAAAGCACTTTAATGATCTAGCTAAATAAATATTTTGGGAAAATGCTTTTTGGTCTCCAAGCTACTTTCCTGGGAATTGCGGAAGGGTTCCTATCGATATTGCGGGGAGATATATTGAGAGCCAAAAAACTCCAATATAGAAGAAAGCTCCTTTTATATCCTCCAGATCAAGGAAGGAGGTTTTACGGTGTATTTTGATAAAAAAAAGTGCAGTCTAAGCTGGAGGGAAAACCTTACCCTATAGATCAGATAAGGAAAAAAGAAACTTAGACTGCACAGATGTAGCGACCACTGACATCAGATTGGAATCATCCTTTCATGTCGGGGTCAATGAATTATACCCGCCAAATTTTAGCACGCACATCTTTTTCTGACAACTATTAATTTTTTCTCAGAAGATTTCCTTTATCGTGTTATGATCTTTTCTATGTTACAAAAGATCGAGACATTTTCATCCATTCAAGCGATTAAAAAAGCGATAGAAACCGAAAAAAGCCTTCTTTTCGAAAGACTTTGGGACGCCCCTAAAGCCGCTTTTTCTCCTGTCTCTTATACACATC
>JAUHQH010000020.1 GCA_030408485.1 Candidatus Neptunichlamydia sp.
AGCGGCAACTTAAGTACAAGCTTGAGTGGCTAGGAGGAGTATACGTTGAAGTGAACCCCTCCTACACCTCACAAAAATGCTCCTCTTGCGCAAACATCGACAAAAAGAGCCGTATAATCCAATCGAAGTTTTGTTGTATTAGTTGCGAGTATACAGAAAATGCAGATATCAATGCTGCAAAGAATATTCTAGCGGCAGGGCATGTCGTGTTAGCCTGTGGAGAGGATGCGTTAGCGACCTCTATGAAGCAGGAACCTCTGAACATGGGCGACTTAAGTTTCGGCCTGAGCAATCAGGAATCCTCTTCCTTTAGGGAGGGGAGGATGTCAATCTTGCTGCTAAAATCGAAGGAATATAGCTCCCATCAAGGGTAGACTTATGATGATAGCCTCAATTCTTATAAATAGTTTGAGGTTTCGATAAGGTTCTCACCAGGGTCATGGATGTATATCCCCATCTCTTGAAAGAAGGAAGACCATCTACCGAATCGCTGCTTTGAAAACGGAGAGGATATAGTTCAACCGTGGTGTCATCCTTGGAATAGTTTTATTGATCAGCCAAATTAGTCAATAGGTTAAAATGTAATTTTAACTTTTTCGTTTGGTATGAGAAGCAATTTGTGATGCTTTGTCGCATCGTACAAAAACTTTACAATGAGTCAATCAGTTGACACGGAAATAGATTAACTTTAAAATTTTTAGCTTATGGAATATGCAGAATCTATTTATCAGACGAAACGATGGAAAACCCGTGAAGTGAAGGTTGGATCAGTGGGTGTTGGAGGGAATAATCCTATTCGCCTCCAGTCTATGACAAATTCCAATACTCGTGATGTTGGAGCAACAGTGGATCAAATTATCCGACTTGCCGACTATGGGTGTGAAATTGCACGTGTTACGGTCCAAGGAAAAAAAGAAGCTGAAGCTTGTGAAGGGATTAAAAGTACCCTCATTAAAAAAGGGTATACGATTCCTGTTGTTGCGGATATCCATTTTTATCCACCTGTAGCGATGCTTGCTGCAGAATTTGTTGATAAAGTTAGAGTTAATCCCGGTAATTTTGTTGATCGGCGCGCTACATTTAAAACCATTGATTATGATGATGTATCTTATGCTGCAGAACTTGACCGGATCCGAGAAACATTTGGCCCTTTAGTTGAAAAGTGTAAAAAACTTAAAAGAGCCATGAGAATTGGAACGAACCATGGTTCCCTTTCTGATCGTATCATGAACCGTTATGGAGATACCCCTTTTGGAATGGTTGAATCGACCCTTGAATTTGCCAGAGTTTGCCGTGAGATGAATTATCATGACTTTATGTTCTCCATGAAAGCTAGCAATCCTCTTGTGATGGTTCAGGCCTATCGCCTCTTAGTTGCTGAAATGATGAAACTAGGGTGGGATTATCCTCTTCATTTAGGGGTGACTGAAGCTTGTGATGGAGAAGATGGACGTGTTAAATCAGCGATAGGTATTGGGTCTCTTCTTCTTGATGGACTTGGTGATACGATTCGTTTTTCTCTAACCGAAGATCCTTGGCTTGAAATTGACCCCTGTAAAAGACTTAAGACTTTTGCGGAATGTTATGTAGGAAAAGGAACAATCCCTTTTGTCGAAAAAGAGCGGAATATTGCAGAAATTCAGAGGCGTTTTGTGCGACAAGTGAGCCCCCTGCACCGCGATGGTTCTGTTTTAATTTGGGGTGAGCCTCAAAGTGGAATCAAAGGTGATGCCTTTTTTAATGGTAATGAGATTCATTTTGATGAGGGAAAATTGCCTGTAATTCCTATTGAAGAATTTAAAGGTAATGGGGTTGTTTACATCAAAGATGGAGATCCGACTGTTTGGAAGAAACTGTTAGAGTATCTTACCCCCTTTATTCTCCTTGAAATGACGGAATCCTTCCTTCATCAAGGAAGATATTTTTTCGAATGGATCGGTGAAAGTAAACTGGATCTTCCAGTTCTTCTAGTTGGAAACTATCCTCTTTCTGATGAAGATACGGTGATTCATGCCTCTGCAGAGCTTGGAGCCCTTCTTGCCGATGGTCTTGGGGAAGGAGTGATTTTAAAGACAAACCTTTCAAAAGAAAAAGAAAGCTCTTTTGCTTTTAATATTCTTCAAGGTTGTCGGATGAGAGAAACGAAGACGGAATTTATTGCGTGTCCAAGTTGTGGGCGAACCCTTTTTGACTTGCAAGAGGTAACGCAAAAGATCCGTGCTAAAACTGCGCATCTTCCTGGAGTAAAAATTGCGATTATGGGGTGTATTGTCAACGGACCAGGTGAAATGGCAGATGCCGACTTTGGATATGTAGGTTCCGGAAGAGAAAAAATTGATCTTTATGTCGGGAAAGAACGTGTGGAAAGAGGGATCCATTATACTGAGGCTGTCGATTGTTTGATCGAGCTCATTAAGAAACATGACCGTTGGATTGAACCTAAAGAGCTATTGGAGTGTACAACATGAAAAAACTATTTTTTCTTTTGATTGCTCTATCGGGAACAAAGAAAATTGTTAGGCTGATTCAGCCATACATTGACGAGCAATAAGGTGAGCTCCCTTATAAGATGATAGTCGATTTCAAATCGACCCCTAATGAACCCCTCGACTTGTAGGAGAGAAGTTGTTTAGTTTTTCTTTTCATGCCATCCTTTTCGATGGCGCCTAAATGACCTCCCGTTGCCTTGGCTGTTCTAGGTGGGGGCTTATACAAAATACCCTTGTCCATGTAGCTAGCTCCCTGCGAGGGGCATACATGCTTAAAACCTGAAGCATCTGTTATTAAGCTGTTAAGCCGGAGTAATTGGAACCTTATTGATATGCCAGTTCTCAATACCTCTATACACCTACGTCAACAACGCCTCTTTGGACCAAGTTTGTTAACATGCCATTTCCCCCCCTTGGAACTTCATCATATAGCCCCTTTAACTTCGGGAACTTTAAAATCTCCCCTCTGTTAACCCTTCAACCTCTGCTGGCACTCGATTTTTTAAACTATTATGAGGCCACACCCAATTGTAAAGGTCTACCATCTTCCCTTAACGCTTCCATTGTTGGAGGCCTTAGCCTAATTGTTCCAAATAGCCACTCTATGTGAATGGTATGAATATGTATTCCTAACGATTTTTCTCGAATGTAATTCAAGGGTGCTTCACCCTTTCCAAAAGCTGCTCTTTGGATCGCTTGAACAGCTTTCCGATTTTTTCTTTTCTCGACCACTTGTGCATACATTCCATTCTTTCTTACCAAAAAATCGATAGATTGCCTTCATGCAAGCAGCGATTTCTCCTTCATGAAGCGTTTGGAGATCTTCAATCGGAGCGTTGAGAACTGGCATAATTTTCAAAATAATTTAAGTTCTTTTAAAAAAATGAGGAACCTCATGCAACAAGTTGAGATGATTTGCCTAGACGATTTAGTTCCAGAAAACCACACTTACCGTAAGTTTGCCAAGATCTGATCTTTTAACTTTGTAGAGAAAAGACTCAAAAAACTGGAGAAGAAAAACCCCTATAAAGGGCATGGATTGCTTCGATTATTCAAGTGCTTTATTGCTGGAGTTCATGGAGAACTGCAGCGATAGAGAACTATAACGCTTTATCCAAGAAAATAGTGCCGCTTGATGGTTTTGTGGGTTTAACCTTAAAGACAATACTCCTGACCACACACTCTTTTGTCAGCTTAGAAAAAAATGGGGACTCATACCTTGTTTAAGATTTTTGACGTCCAACCTAAGATAAGGTTGTAAAGGGAAGAATAAATCTGGGAATTGTTGTCTTTCCACATCCTGATGAGTCCCATAAGAGAATGGAGAGAGATTTTCCATTTTCTATGATTTTAGAAAGGAAGTCTTTTTCTCCGACAAGAAGATTCTTGCTCGAAACTTCATCAAAAGACTGGGGTCTAAGTTGTCGAGCAAGGGGAGTCATTACTCCTCTTCAGGTTTGATTACCCAAGAAGGTTTTTTGAATTGATAAATAATAAGAGGGATGGTGCTCATAATAACAAGTGTAAAGAATAGGAGGCAAAAGTAGATGATCGTATTCCCTGTTGGGAGTAAAGTTGGAGGAACAAAACCAATTAGGATAGCAAAGACAGAAGCTAAGATTCCTAAACAAGAAACAAGCCATATTCCTTTGTGAGGGTAGGGGATTTTATAAACTCTTGGAACATGAGGGTGTGTGTATCTAAGTCGAATCGCTGAAATGAACATGAAGATGTACATGATCAAATAGATCTGTGCAGATATGGCTGTCATAATCCAGTAAGAGGTGCTTACTGTGGGCATGTATAAAATAATAAAGGAAACGATGGTAACAATGATCGCTTGAAAAAGTAGGAGGTGGGTTGGCATTCGATGTTTATTAAGAGTTTGGAAGAAGGGAGGAAGGTTTCCATGAATCGATGTTGTATAAAGAGCTTTTACAGGTCCTATGATCCAAGAGTTGACTTCTGCAATGGCTCCGATAACAAGGAGAATGGCAAGAACGGGGAGGATCCATGAAAGTCCATATTGTGCGAGGTAAAGTTTCAAAGCCTCCATTAATCCAGAAACGAGGCTGATATTTGTTTTAGGAATAACGACAGCTATTGAAAGAGCTCCAAGCATGAAGAGAAAGAATGTAATAATCGCTGCAATGATGATGGCTCTTGGGTAGTTTTTTTGAGGGTTTTTAACTTCTCCTGCATATCCAGCAGAAACCTCCAGACCAGAGAAGGCGAGGAATAGACCTGCGAGGAAGACGATATTTCCCCAATGAGTAAAATCAGGGACTAAAGCTTGAGGATGAAAGATGAGGTGGGTGGGGTTTCTCATGATAAACCATGTAACTCCTAGCCCAATGATAAAAAGTCCAGGAATAATCGTTCCAATGATCACTCCAATAGTACTGACAATTGTGGAGGTCTCTATCCCAAAGTAGTTAATCAATGTCATACCCCAAAAGACAATCAAGACAATGCTTTGAATAAAAACTTTATTTTCAGCAAGTTCAGGACTAACAATATAAGCAAGTGTAGCAGCGACGAAAGCAAGGATTGCAGGATACCAAGTGACGTTATGAACCCATTGCATCCAGATTGAGAAAAATCCCCAACGATCTCCTAGTGCTTCTCTTACCCAGACATAAATTCCCCCTGATTTTGTCCAACCTGTTGCTAACTCTGCTGAAACAAGGGCACAAGGAATAAGAAAGGAAAAACCAACAACAGCAAAGAAAAAGAGCGACTTGTAGCCTAGCTCAGCAACTAAAGGAAGATTTCGCAGACTTGCCATGATGGAAACATTGAGCATGGCTAACACAAAAACTGAGATAACTCTTTTAGAGTTAGAACGAGCAATCATGAAACGCTCTAAATAATATAAAATTTCTTTTTTCTGGTCGAGCCAATCAATAATATCTGCTGACTCGTACAGAGGCTTTCCATCAATAAACAGACAGGGAGTTTGATGCTTTCCCCCAAGATGGAGAAGTTCTTCTTTGGCTTTCTCATCATTTTCCACATTTTTTAAAGGAATCTCTTTTCCTATTTTTTTCAGAAAATCTAAGACCCTTTGTGAATAGGGACAGCTAGGGTTGTAATATAACACAAGGATAGATTTTTGCTCTTCTTCCATGGGACCTAAAACTTTTTAATGCGATCTAAAACACTAAGGCATATAATTTTTTGCAGTATAAGTAAAGGAAATTCAGTGTTTTCTACCGATAAACTTGCAATGATTTATAAGGTGCTTTCCTCATGTTGGAGTTTTTTGGCTCTCAATATATTTCCTCACAATATCGATAGATGCTCCCCCACAACTTCCAGAAAAATAACTTGGAGACCAAAGAGCATTTCCCCAAAAACACTCAGCTAGATCAGTAAAGTGTTTTCTTAGATAGCGACTGGATACACCTTTGAGACTATTCACTAGTTTAGATATGCTCACTTTTGGTAGGTAGTGTATTAAGAGGTGAACATGATCCTTTTCGCCATCAAATTCCATTAGATTTGCTTCAAAATCAATGCAAACAGATTCGAATATCTTCTTCATGACATTTAGATGTTCTTTAGAAAAACAAGTTTTTCGATATTTAGTGACAAAGACCCAATGAACATGCATGTTAAAAACGCAATGTCTTCCAGAGCGAATATGAGTTGAAGTATTCATAGGCCAAGAGTATAGTTCGAATATGATTGTAAGGAAAGCATTCAAATTTAGATTAAAACCAAGTGGTAATCAGTTGCAGAAAATGGATGAATACTCTGGGCATTGTCGCTTTCTTTGGAACAAATGGTATCATGAAGCCGACTATTTTTCTAAACTTTGGAAGAAATCTGAAGAATATGGATTTTTAAAAGATGCTCCCGCGCACTGTCTTCAACAGAAAATGAAAGACTTAGATAAAGCATTTAAGGATGGTTTCGATAAGAAACAACCTCTAAAGCGAATTCCTAAATTCAAAAGAAGAGGGTTGAACGATAGCTTTAGGTTTCCAGAGCCTA
>JAUHQH010000021.1 GCA_030408485.1 Candidatus Neptunichlamydia sp.
AATATTTTATTCTGTTTTTGATCTTTCGTTCGCAAGTCGCTGATTGAATGTGCCAAAAAGAGTAAATTTCTTGAAGATTTGATAGATAAATTCTATATATGAATAAACTTTTATTGTCTCCTCCGGAAGATAGTTGAAAACCCTTGAGAGAAGTGCTAAGGCAGATTGCATTGGAACACCCACTTGACATCATCACATGTAAGGCGGCCAGTGACCATGTTCACATATTTATCAGCTAGTAAGTCGATACACAGTATAAGTAAATAAAGTGATGCAATGGTTAAAAGGAATTAGCTCGAGAGTAATGTTGGTGGAGTTTCCGCACTTGAAGAAGATTTTCTGGGGAAGGCATTTTTGGGGCAGAGGTTATTTAAGGGTGTCCATTTAGGTGCTTAGGTGCCATCAAAAAGAATAGCGTGAAGGAAGAGCAAAAATAGAGATCAAGACCGCTCGTACAGCTTTCTAAGAACTCCTTATGGACGGGTTTTTCCACAAATAGAAAAGAGAATTCGCTATCGAGGAATTGCGAAAAATCAGTTTGGAAGCTTTATGCAGACATTGGCTGCAACTTAAAGAGGCTCACAGTTCTAGACCTTCCAGATTTGATTCTCTCCTAGGGAGATATGTGTCTAAATGAGCTGAGTTTTTCGGGTCTCAACACTTAAAAACTACAAAATCTATCAAAAACCGTCCAAAAGGACCTATTTTTTACAAACCCAAAACTTTTGTAATCGGTAAGTCTCTAAATCTCTTTAATTCTAAACAGCCCTCTCCCTCTAATGAACCCCTCGACTTATAGGCGAGCAGATCATCAAAGCCAAAGGAAATTATCTATTAACTTTAGAGGAGGTTGGCTTTGAAGGAATCCAGCACACATCTTATCATACGACTGAAGAAGGGTATGGGAGATTTGAAAAGAGATCAATCTATATAACGGAAGAAATCGATTGGCTACCAGGACGCACGCGCTGGAAAAATCTACGATCTGTTGCGCTCTTGATTTCAGAGAGAAAAGCTGGAGCAAAGACAATCATTGAACGTCGGATGTACATTTCAAGTTTAGAAGCTGATGCGAAACAAATTGCTCATGCTATCCGATCTCATTCGCAAATAGAAGTCTGCCATTGGCTACTCGATGTTAGTTTTCGAGAAGATTCGTTAAAAGCCCGTACAAGGGCACATAGTTGAGAACCTTTCTCTGATTCGCAAAATAGCCCTAGTTTTGCTCAAACAAAATAAAAAAACTAAGGGAGGCATAGAAGCAAAAAGAAAAAAATCAGGTTGGAAGCCTAATTATCTCCAAGTTGATGGGTATCAAGTTTTGACTATAAAATCGCGATGGAAAATACACCCTCACTCCAAGTGACTTAAAAGTACAATTGATAATTCTTCAACCTTGCAGCCAAACTCTTCAATACCGCTAATCAAACCATGCAAGCTTTTACGAAGTTTCGATCAGGTGGTCAACAAACAGTCCAAGTGCTTCATGTGCACAATGAGGGTCAAACGATTGTCGCACAGAACCTCTCCTCTAAGACAAGATAAGAGGGGCACGAAAAAAAAAGTTCAATTGAACCCCATGGATCATTGCGGGTCAGTGTACCGGAAAAAGTAAGAGATCAGGTAAGCGATGTTTGAAATGGGCTATCCGTGGAAAAAAGACCTATCGCATGCACCGAGGTAAATCAAAAGGACCTACGACAAAAACTGGTAAGGAAAATTCCCGAGCTGCTGCATTAAAGCATGGTGGTTATACCAAGGAAGCGCTAGAGCAAAATCGAAAATGGAGGGATCTTATTCGCCAAAGCAAAGAGCTCATCCAATCTCTTGATCTTGAATGAACTTTACTGCTATGTGAGAGAGGATTCGAATGTCAACTTAGCAAGAATCCTGTTGATCTCCTTAATAGGATCTTGAATGTTTCCAGGAAGACTCAATTGGAAATCACAGTCTCGAGTTTTTCTGCAAAAATCGTTTCAGGCGGATATGCCAGTAATGAAACTTGACTTTCAAATAGGGGTTTATCACGAAATTGGACGAGATCTAGGCCAAAAATGGTAGAGCTGACAATATCGCCTGTTCCCACATCGATATGAGTCCAATCCTTCATACACCCAAATTTAACTTCGAAGTTGACCCGATAGCCAGGATATTTCATATGAGGCTGCTCTAAGGGGCTGATGTCCCTGTAATGGAATAAAAAACCATCCGTTGACTTAGTCGCATTGACATCCTCTCCTCCCTAAAGGAAGAAGATTCCTGATTGCTCAGGCCGAAACTTAAGTCGCCCATGTTCAGAGGTTCCTGCTTCATAGAGGTCGCTAATGCGTCCTCTCCACAGGCTAACACGACATGCCCTGCCGCTAGAATATTCTTTGCAGCATTGATATCTGCATTTTCTGTATACTCGCAACTAATACAACAAAACTTCGATTGGATTATACGGCTCTTCTTGTCGATGTTTGCGCAAGAGGAGCATTTTTGTGAGGTGTAGGAGGGGTTCACTTCAACGTATACTCCTCGTAGCCACTCAAGCTTGTACTTAAGTTGCCGCTTAAATTCAGACCAGCCCTGATCTAGGAT
>JAUHQH010000022.1 GCA_030408485.1 Candidatus Neptunichlamydia sp.
GATATGATGCAGGAGACTGCTCCTTTTGGATCACGGGAATGGAAAACATATTTAGATTTAGATGTAGATTCCCCAGAAATTCCTGAACGCTTGCAACTGCATTTAGAAAGTCAGTGTCCATTTTTCTCCGACAAACTTGTTAAGGAGACTCATATTCTATGTTTAATTCCTAACAATCTAACTCTAGGTCGACTATATGAACTAACAGGATGTAAATCAAATTCACCTTTTCTAAGAAATTCTCATGATTTTAGTAGGATGCCGTATTGGATCTTAATTCCCAAAAAAATAATTCCCAGCACTAAAGGACTATCCTTTAAGAAACAAGAGCAAATGGTATGTGATTTAGGTTATCATATACCAAAAATGCTAGAAGCTGCAATTGCCATTTTAAGTGCAAAATTTTTAGCTGGATTTTCAATATATAGTCAGCCCGGGCAATTTACTAGGTGTCAAGAAGAAGAAAACAGTTGGCCAATTGCAATTGGAAGCGACATGGCTACTCTTTTTTGCATATCTTTAAATGACTATAACACTCTAAATGGCATAGCAGGCGTTTACAAGTAATTTATTATTCCATTATTAACTCCGTGGGCAATAATTGCGTCTGAAATTCCTCTAAGCTCTTGAGTAATACTAAAAGCCAAACTTTGTAAAGCTATGTTCGAAAACTGTTGTGATCTAACATCTGGATAATGTGCCATCTCGAATAAAATAGTTGTTACTCCAATAGCAATAACTTTAGCTAATTTTGCATCAAGTCCAGCAGCTTGCAAAGCTTTGCTCGATCCTCCTTGCAATATAAGCCTATAAACAGTTTCCTCAAGAACTGGTGCTACAAATATTGAATATGCTCTTTCAGAAACTCCAGCATTAACAAGTGGTGTATGAAGAATGTTTGCTATTCTACTTATTTTTGATGCTACTTCCCATATTTTACGCTGTATATTTAGAGGAAGTACATTTAATGGTCTTCCTGCGGCATATCCTGTTAGATCTACTATTTTTCTTGATAAAAAGTCACCCACCCTTGCTCCTAACGCAAAAGGAGGTTGAAAATTTTTTTTGAAAGGGATATTTTTTCCTCTGATTAAGGAGAAAAATGACTCAAGAAAAGCTACTAGATATTATATTTATACAGACTACCTGATTAGCCAAAACAAGTATGCCACTGCAAGCAGGACTTGAAGCGTTAATAGAGAAAGAATTGAGCCATGATAAAATCAGTAGATTCATACTAGATAAGTGATTTATATCTAAAGACTTAATCGAGATATATCAAACCTCAAGTGCGAAAGTTTGAAAAAGAAGGAGGAGGGATCTCTTTCTTAAGCAAGTTTCTGCAAGACGTTAAGACTGCAACGAATATAAATCAGGTTTTACATCAAGGGAAGGTGAAAGGTGTAATCGCAAGATTTGTTGGATTGACTCAAGAGTTGCCCCTGTCGATGAAGGGCAAGTGGTGCAAGCTCCTTGGTATGTGATAATCACTTCCTTTTCATTATTAAAGGCTGCCACTTCAATGCCTCCTGCATCGAGTTCAATATAGGGTTGAATTTCATCACGAATCACCTCTTTAATATGATCAAGCTTTTCATCTGGTGAAAAGAGATGCCAATTGGGGTGACCTCCTTCTGATTGCCGCCCTGCAGGAACGGGTGGGGTAATGGAAGGATCTTTTAGAGGAATATCAGTGCATTTTTCTGCGGCTTCTTCAATGACTGATAAGACAAAATTAAGGTCGGCATCGGCAGTTTTAGGGAAAGCTGGAATATTGGTAAAGTCTCGAAGTTTACGGTCAATTAGATCAGCGGTTAAGCGACGCGCTTGATTATAATTTTTCCTAAGGAGGACTTCGCAAGCTGCATCAGAGGCTCCAACGAGGACGGTTTCTCCAAAAGCCATGAATTTTGCATCAGCAATGATCCCATCGGTTTCATCCACAATGATTGAAAAGATCAGAAGACTGCCATCCCGTTCTCCTTTTGCAGTGACAACACGCATCTCTTGAAAGGCACCGGTATTTTCCTTAAAGGATCCCACGTTACGAGGGCTAAGAATGCGTTCTTTTAATAGGTTGCTATACTCTGTCCACGGGTAGGGTTTCATATGGGAACTCCCTTTGAAAACGTGCGGCATTTTTGAGCACAGTCAACGATGATCCCTATAGCGCGCTCGATTTCTTCTTCAGTTGTGGTGTAGGATAAGGAACAGCTTAATGCACATTGACTTTCGATAGGATCTTTTCCAATTGCTGTCAATAAATGATGAAGTTTTTGAATCCTCCCTCCTCCAAACGATGCAAAAACTCCTTGCTCTCTCAAATGAAAAGCAAGGAGTTCTCCCATTACTCCTGGAAAGTGAATTGCTGAGATGTTGGGAAGACGTTCTACTTCTTTAAAAAGAATTTGAGCCTCAAGAATCGCTAAGAGAATTCCTTTCTCTAACTTATCACGCAAACGTACGGTCTCCATACAAAGGTGATCAAAAGATTGATTGAGCTCTTCAATTGCTATTCCAAGACCAATAAAGGCTGGAAGATTAAGATCGGCTCCTTCCATTCCTTCAGGAGTACGACTTTGAAAATCAACCCCTTTTCGAACGAAAAGGCCCCCACTTCCTTTAAGGGAATGAAGGGGTGTCCCATCGAATGTAAGGTAGTCGATGGGAAGCTCTTGGAATTTGAAATAAAGTTTTCCTAAAATATTCGAGGCATCGACATGAAAAAGAATCTCTTTTTCTCGACAAAGCTCGCCGAGCTCCCAAATGGGGTGAATCACACCGGTTAATGCATTCGCCCATGAAAGAGAAACAAGTCCTGTTTTTGGTGTGATCGCCTCCTCTAAGGCTTCCCGAGTAACTTGCCCATTTTCATTAAGAGGAATTGTCTTTTGATAAATCCCAAGTTTTTCAAAATTTTGGCCGATCAAATGTATCGACGCTTCTTCAACCTTAGTGGTTAAGGTGTGATTTTTTCCATTTTTAGCAATATGATCAATATAGACGCTATGATAAACCTCTGAAATGGCATGTGTGCCTGAGCTGCAGAATTGAAACCGATCTTTTTCATGCACTCCTACAAAAGCTCGAAGATCTCCCAATCTTCTATTAATAGTGGTAAAAGGTTCTTTTCCTTGAATGTAGGGAGCTGTTACTGACTCCCAATGTCTTTTGATAAAGGGTTGCACTTGGGCAATGAGGTGATCAGAAGGGCGGGCTAAGGTCCCGTTGTCAAGGTAAATAGGTTCTTTCATAGAGCTTCTTTATTCCACTGCTCTCCTTCAAAAGAGTAACAAAGAGGAACTCCTGTTGGAATTTCCAGGTTTAAAACTTCTTCCTTTGAAAGGTTATCAAGATACATGACGATCGAACGGAGAGAATTTCCATGAGCGGAAACTAGAACATTTTTTCTTTCTTTTAGAAGTGGAACAATCTTATTTTTAAAATAAGGGATGGACCGCTCGGCAGTCATTTTTAAACTTTCCCCGCTAGGAGGAGCTGTATCAAAACTCCGCCGCCAAATCTTGACTTGATCAGCTCCAAGCGTTTCTCGTGCTTCATTTTTGTCGAGTCCTTGAAGCTCTCCATACATCCGTTCATTGATTTCCCAGGATTTGTAAACAGGAATCGTATGCTCCTCAGCTTTGCGATCATAAATTTTTGCCCACTCCTCAAGTTTTCCTTCACCCTGATGCGAAATAATGGGTGTTTTGTCACTTTCATGCTCTGTCATCGCGATCATTGCTGTCATTTGTGCTCGCATGAGAGAAGAGATAAAAACCACGTCAACAGGGATATGCCTGATGGTTCTTCCTGCTTTCTGAGCTTCAATAATCCCATCTTTACTCAGAGGGACATCCACCCAACCTGTAAAGCGATTTTTTTGATTCCAATCGGACTTCCCATGGCGAAGTAAAATAAGTTTTGTTTGTTTTCCCATACCCCCATGATATATGAGATTGTATTATTCTCGCATCTATTTTATAATATTCTACATGGAACCAAATCGCCTAAGTAAACTTTTAGCTAAAGGAGGGGTGGCGTCTCGCCGCGCTGCAGAGTTTCTCATTTTTGAGGGAAAGGTACGTGTGAATGATGAGATCGTTACTGTCCCTCAAACGATTGTTGATCCCGGAAAAGATAAGATTTATGTTGAAGATCATCCAGTGACGCTGAGTGATGAAAAAGTTTATTATATTTTGAATAAACCTCGAGGTTTCATCTGTTCCAATAAACCTATGGGACGAAAAAAATTAGTGATTGACCTCTTTGCTGAGATCAAAGAGCGGTTATTTACGATTGGACGCCTAGATCGCGATACGACAGGCCTTCTTCTGCTCACTAATGATGGCCACTTTGCACAAGAAGTGATCCACCCTTCAAAAAATATCAGCAAGGAATATCTTGTAAAAATGCAGCAAGAAATCACTTATGAACATCTTCAAGAACTTTCTAAAGGAACATTGATTGGAGGAAAATGGATTCGCCCCGCAAAAGTGACAAAGGTGAGACGAGGCACCCTCAAGATCGTTGTTAAAGAAGGAAAAAAGCGAGAAGTCCGTCTGATGGTTCAAAATGCAAGACTCAATCTGCTTTCTCTTTCTCGCATCCGGATTGGAGGTCTAAAGCTGGGTGATCTCAATGAAGGTGAGTGGCGTGAACTCACCGAAAAAGAACGTGCACTTATCTTTGCTTGATATCCTTTTTTAAATTCTGTTAAGTTGAAACCATATGAGTCATTATTTGATTGTTGGTAGCAAGCTATGGGACTGGTCTTGCTTTAACACGAAGTCTGAGTCAAGAATGTCCATGATTACCCTAAATTTCGCCGTAAAATCTCTTCCTTAAGGTGGAGGAAAGGTGATTTCTTCATGAAGGATGAATACCATCAATGGATTGTGCAGAGCACTCATTGAGGAGATTAATACCTAGGTCAATTTTAAAATGGTGCAAAAATCGTTCCAAACGGCGATACCTAGAAGAGATTTTCCCTTTACTCCCAATCAGTCAACTAATTTTAGCTAGATTTACAGCTCTTAATACGATAAGAGCTAAGAGGATGTTAACAAAGCAATCGATCCTAGGCTTGCTCCACATAAATTTTTTGTTTAATATCTTTGCTAACTCGCTGGTATATTTTCATTTTCCGCTCCTTTTGGTTCGGTTTTGTTTTTCAACGAAAAATTTTAATCTCAGCGAGTTGCTTGTTAATTTTTTAATTTTTGTCGTGTACAGAGAAAGATTAATTTTAAATGTGGAATTAAATGTTCCCTTATGGTAAGGTACTCCTTGAGTAGACAATGAAATTAAGGGGTGTAATGTGAAATATTGTCAATCATGGTTAGAAAATTCAAAAAACACCTTTTTACTAGAATCTCTCATCACCACAGTAGCTGTTGGTGTCCTATGGAAAAATCGTCAGGTAGTATTTCTATCTAAGGCAACCGTGCCTTATGGAGTTCTCCTTGCATCACATATTGCAGCATCTGCTGTTCCCTATGAGAACCCTTCTGAGAAGGGCTCGATAAAAGCTATAGCTGTGTTAGCAACAAAGAGAGCTATACAAGCTATAGGGGTACTAGGAGGCCTATACTGGGCGTTTAAGAAAAGTGATATTGTAAAGTCGATCAATATGATGCATCTGGGAGCCTCTTTTACATCAACCATTGGTACAGTTGCCATGTTGTATATCTTTGGAAAAAAATCTCCACAGCAAGATGAAGATACGAGAATTGATCATAAAAGTAGTAAGCAGCTTAATACCTCAACAGACAATCCAGCGCAACTCGATACCGGATTAATGAGAAGAGAAGATGAAGTACAACAGGGCACAGATAAGAATCAGGAAAGCACTGGAAAGGTCTCTGAACAAAAGATCCCAGTAAATAGACAAAACAGTATAGATAGTTCTTTCTTTAAGCTCTCTATGTGTGATGTTCCTCCCTCTGCTGATCTCAGCTTGCTGTGTGGAGCTTCTTTTTCTCTTTCTCTGGATTATGATCATCTGACTCCTTCCCAGAAGGCCCTCTCAGAAGTATTTTGGGGAAGTGACAATTACTGTAATGTTTCAAGTAGAGAGATCACAAAGTCTGAATTAACCAATATGAAGAGTCTCATGGGAGAGATAAAGAAAAATAAAGGAGTTCGACCCTCTTTCGTTCCTTGGTTCTTCAAAATGCTTGCTCCAGATGTATCAGAATGCGATTTGAAGATAATCCCTATGTATTTACCTAATGAGGATGATCCCAAGAAACCAGATTATCGGAACCTTCTTGACAAAGTAGGTTCTTGGTTTGAAGATGAAAAGTCTCGATTTTGCTATCTCTGTGGAGGAGTTCTAAATACTGGTATTAGTAAATGCTTGATCGCAGGACATGCTGTAGGTATCGTTTTAGATAGGAAAAACAGTCAGATTTATTATCTAGATTCTAAAGGTAAAGGGTTTGAAAATGAGGAAAGATTAGTAGGAACCTATTATAGCATTTGTCCTAAAAACAGACCCAATCACACAGTGCCCATGCGCGACTTTGTCAGATACTTGAAAGAACAAACTGGCTGGTCAGTTGTTAGTAATGCAAAACAATTCCAGAATCAACTGTACTCTCTTAGTGAGTTCTTTAAAGGGAATATAGGATTAAAGGATTTACCCAAAGAGCCCATAGGAGATTACAACTGCGTTTTATGGAATACATGGATGGCGTATCAAATTATGATAGGAGGTAAATCTATTAGTGCACTTCAAGACCTAACAGTCCAATTAAGAGATATGAAAACTGATTTAGAAGTTGCTCTTTTTGAGATATTTGAATCTACAACACAGCGCGATGGTTTTAATATGATTACTCACGGAGCGTCTCAATTATTCTCCACGAATACCTTTGAGACGGAGACTATTACTGAGACTGAGGCGGAGATAGATGTATGGATAGTTGATGATTCTTATGACATTTTGAATCAGAAGATTGAAGGAAATGCCATGGATATCTACAAAGATTTGAAGAGCAAGAAAGATTTGAAGAGCAAGAACTCTCTCTCTAAGGAAGGTTTGATAGAGCAGCTAGATAAAGATATTTCTAGATGGCCGTTTTCTCTCAATAAAGCTCCAATTGATCGACGAAGCGGAACAGCAAAAATGATCTATGGCTTACTATTTGATCACTTAAAAGAAACAGAGAAAACAAATGCGTTCATGTTTTATTTGGATCAACGTGGACTATTCGAACCTGCTGAAAAATTCTGCTCCTTTTTCAAAAGAGAGGATATCGTTGGGTTCTTTAAGCAAAGAGAGGACACCATGGAAAATAACCTAACTACAAAGCTCGATAATCTTTCCTTCACAAGAGAAGTGGTTTTTGATCTCATTGATACGGGCAATTTAGATGAACCTCTTATGTCATTAAAAGTAAATTTTGTATTAGGGGCAGATCTACTGTATAGATTTGATTTTGAAGAGCTTACAAAACAAAAGCAGGACTTGAAGCGTTAATAGAGAAAGAATTGAGCCATGATAAAATCAGTAGATTCATACTAGATAAGTGA
>JAUHQH010000023.1 GCA_030408485.1 Candidatus Neptunichlamydia sp.
CAGTAAGGGTAGATCCGAGGGGTTTGAAAAATGAGTGAAAAAATGGACAAAAAATTAAAAGAAGGTGTTAGTGTTCAAGAACTTGAAAATCTTGGAAAGAAATATCACTTCGAGATTTTCTTTGTTCTCTATTTCTTACTAGCAACACTACTTACCTTTATTTTCTTTGGTGCAGCATGGAGCATCTTCTTAGCTGGTATTGGGGGAATCTTAGGGATATGGCTCCCAAATAAGGTTGAAAAAGCGGCAAAAGGAGCTTTTCACTTTGTTTGTAAACAAGAAAAAGCAACTAAGTTGGTTTTAGCGATTGTTGGGGTTGTTGTTTCCTTTTTCCTGCCACCACTAGTCTTTTTCTTCCTAGGTCTCCTTGGAGGAACAGGAATGCATAAGGCAAGATCTACAGTGGGAAAATCTAGTGGGCAAGAGAAATAATGAAGAGTTAAGGGTTTCTTAACTCTTCTTCTCTAGCTTCAATATAATCGAGCAACGTGGTTTCCTGAATACTAAAGTGGCTTAAAAGCTGCTTAAATCCTTCATGTTCAATAGAACTTGTTGGAGATTGTTCCTTATCCCAGCCCCCATATTGCTTTATCTCTTTCCACGCTTCAAGCTCAGATTCTTTATGGTTCAGTTGCTCACTTAAAGTTGCTATACGCATCAAGTTGAAAGCAAAAAGAGTTGAATTATTCTTGGATTTTTTCCAAAATGATAGATCGGAATGCATTTTATCCTTCAAACTTAATGCTTCATCTAAAGCTTCTTGATATCTCTCCTCATTAATTTTCAACGACGTTCGTGCATAGTCGCTATAGTACGGCTGCTGTGTGCGTTGAAGCGTTCTTTCAACAAAAGGGGTTGCTTCTTGAGGAGAAGCGGTTGCTAAAAGAGATTGAGCAATGGAAGTATCATAATGAGCTTGAAGCTCTGGATGTTTTTTTACCAACTTCTTTAGCTTAGTAAAGTCGTCTCCTCTTTGATCTAAAACTTGTTCCCATTTTGTAAAGGCCGCTTTTGCAGAAACATAGTCTCCTTCTGCACGCCCTTTATTCATTCCTAACTTTGCAACAAAAAAACCAGCAACAAGAGCTGCAGGCAAAGTGTAAAGTCCCATTTTCTTCCAATTAACGAATACTCGCTGAGGCAAATCGAATTCTTCATCCATGATCATCACATATGGGTTTATAAAAAGAGCCTATTCTAACCTACTTCAGATTTTTTTGTAACACCTCAACTTTTCCAAGGAACTCGAATAAGAGAAGTATTATACCATCTATCAAAAATAATGTAAGAAGTGGCGCAGAGGTTTTCATGATAAAATTGTTTTTGGAAATCAAAGCTAACCACATGTTGGTTAGTAAGATCGAAAAAGCAATTTTGGGGCTATTGAAAGTTGGAAGATTATCGTCTAAATTATCTTTCAGCTTTCAACAGCTCCATTTTATCGACACAAGAAGAACAGTTCATATCACGAATTTGAAAATGAAAAGTGCTCATTCATTTCATCAATAATTCGGTTCTCCATGAACTTTAAATATTGAGGATAGAGTTATTTCTCAAGTAGTGAATAATACGGCGATGTCCTGATGAAAAGGGAATTTTCATCACGGCACCAAAAGGAATCCAGAGATAGTTTAATAGAGACGTTTTTTCTCCTTCGTAAAGATAGGGATAAAGAAACGCTTTGTATTTAGTGAATCCATGACTCATTTCTCGGAGAGCCATTTTGGGAGTTAAGGAAATTCCTAATATGTCTTCAATGTTAGATCCCCGATCAAAATATGGAAATTCCCAAAGATCTGCCATCACTTTTCCCTTATTTCCTTTTTGAAGGAGAAGTTCTGTTCCAGAATAAATCACCGCAACATCTCGATGAAGATGAACGGTCTTTTCTCTTTTACTTTTGTTGGGAAGTAAATCTGCTTTACTTTTTCCCAAGCATTCGTGGCTTAAGGGACATGCATGACATTTTGCTTTTTTTTGACAAACGAGTGCTCCCAATTCAATGAGAGCTTCCATAATAATCCAGGGTTCATCATCTGGAAGAATTGATAAGCAAATCTCTCGAACTCTTTTTTGTGTTTTTCCTTTATCTATCGGATCTTCAATGGCAAAAAAACGTGAAAGAACACGAAGAACGTTCCCATCAACAGCAGGAAATTTTTTCTTAAATGCAAAGCTTAAAATGGCTCCTATGATATA
Organism: Candidatus Neptunichlamydia sp.; assembly: GCA_030408485.1. GTDB lineage: Bacteria > Chlamydiota > Chlamydiia > Chlamydiales > Simkaniaceae > Neptunichlamydia. The sequence goes on from JAUHQH010000023.1 coordinate 2,200, forward strand.
TGGTCCCAACCCTTTAACTTCTTGAAGCACTGAATAGTTGTCAGGAAGTTCTCCCCCATGCTCCTGGCACAAATACTCTGCTCCCTTCTTAAGGTTACGGGCTCGAGAATAATAGCCCAAACCTTCCCAGGCTTTGATCACCATTTCAATTGGCGCGACTGCTAAGGATGAGATGGTTGGAAATCGTTCCATCCATTTTTTGAAGTAAGGAATCACAACACTAACTTGGGTTTGCTGAAGCATTACCTCAGAAACCCAAACTTCGTAAGGGGAAGGATTTTCCCTCCAGGGAAGGGCGCGGCGATTTAAAAAAAACCATTTCCGAAGTTTTTCACTATTAAAAGAGGACTTTGTGGAATTTTTTTCCCGGGTCATGACTTCATAGATTTTCTAATTCCTAGACAACGAAAAGCTTATTTCTTTGGCATAGATTTTTCAAGAAAATAAGTGAGGTCTCTTGGGAAATTTTCGTTCTCATGAAGTCTCTTGAAGGTCAGGGGGAATTATGACAGATTGGACTAAATTGCAAGAAGAGATGCAAGCTGTTTTATCTAAAGAAATAAAGCTTAGACAAGAGATTCTTGGAAACATGAATCAACAAGAGTATCTTCTTTTAATCGGCAATATGGAATTAAAGCAAGAGCTTTATAATGAGTGCAATCTGTTAGTTAAAGAGCTAAAAAAAGTGATTAAACTTCGAGGAACAATTACACGAAAACTATTTGACTCTCTCCCTTCCAACATTGAAGGAACTTTACTAGATGAGATCTTAGACCCTTTGGTTGACATAGAAGGAGAAACGCTTCTTCTCTATCAAAAAACCAAAGAATTGATCGATAAAATCCATTCACAGCAGCTACGCAATAAGGCACTTCATGAAATGATTTCTAAAGAAGGTCCCCTTCAAGTCAATAATCGAGCTTTACAAAATGAATCTATCCTGACTAAGCAAGAAAAAAAATCTTCTCTTATTACGATTGATTATCATTCTGAGGATCACCTACATGCTTCTGTTGAAGACTGCAGCTTTCATTGATTTTAAGTTAAATAGACTCTATAAAGTGTCTTATGACACCTCCTCGCTTAGCAACCATTCTTTCCAATCAAGATCGACAATTTATTGATCATCTTGCCCCTATTTCACAGACCCTTAATATTCCTATGATTGTTAATGATGAAGAAATTGAGTCGTTAGTTCAAAATTACTATCCTAAAGTCAACATTATCTATAAAAATTCTCTCGATTTAGGCTTTCATATCACTGAAAACTTTGAAATCATTTACACATGCCTTCCTAATCCTGTCTCTTATACACATCT